>JAFWPM010000272.1 GCA_017509565.1 Kiritimatiellia bacterium
CGCGACTTGCGGCGCCCCTCTATTCTACTCCCAGCCATTGGCAGACTAAACGCAACATGCCCCTAGGGGCATGGCCTGGCCAGCTGACGCCACATTGACCACGCCCCTCTCCATACTATCTCATGGCAGACTAAACGCAACACCTCTTCTTGGCAGACTAAACGCAACAGGGTATGTTGCATTTACTTTGAGAACTGACGAAAAAAACAATTGACAATATCCCTTCCAGATACTAAAATGTTAATGATCGCTTTAATCCCCGAAAAGGGATGTAACAACTGCTCAGAACCATGTCGTTTTTCAAGAACATAGAGACAATGCGGGCGTCTGCGGGCGTCGCGGCTGGCGCGTTCGCCGCGCTTGCCGCCGCGTCGCTGCTTCTTCAGGGGTGCGCCGCATTCAGTCCGTCTGGAAATGCCGATGACGACGGCTGGGGCGACGACGGGGCCTACGGCTCCGGAATCCTGCCCGATGCCGACGAGGTGGCGTCGCGGCAAAAGTCCGAGGCTGCCGCGCAGCCCGCCCCCGAAGCGGCGGAGCCCGGCCCCGGCGCCGACAGGCCCGAAGCCCCGGCCGAGCCCGCCGGCAGGCCAGTGGCGTCGGACGACCCGGCGTCGGCCGACGGCGACGACGACGAGGACATTTTCAAGACCGAGGAGACACAGGTGCGCAGCAGCAAGTTCGAACCCCTCGTCGGGCCCGGCTACCGCATCAGCGTCACTGTCATGATCGGCGACCGCGTCGAAGTCGGCCCCAATGACTTCATGGTGTCCGACCGCGGCGAACTCATCCTCCCGCTGCTTGGCCGCGTCCCCTGCGAGGGGCTGACCATCAACGCCCTCCACAGCCGCCTGGCCGGAATGTACGGCGAGTTCTTCGCCGACCCGGAGGTGTTCGTCGCCTTCGCCTATAGCGACGACGGCATCTCGCCATACGGCCAGGTCCTCGTCCAGGGCCGCGTCCACCGCGAGGGCTGGATCAACATTCCGCCCACCCGCAACCTCCGCCTCAGCCACGCCATCCAGCGCGCCGGCGGATTCGCCTCCAGCGCCCTCCGCCGCAAGGTCGCCGTCACCCGCCGCGACGACAACGGCGAACTGCACAAAATCATCGTGGACTTCAAGGCGATTGGCAAGAATGGCGCCCTGGAAAAGGACATCATCCTTGAGCCAAACGACGTCGTCTACGTGGACGAGTCGAACTTCTAGCCGCAAGCCAAGGAACCCCACCACTAACGCAAACCCACCTTTTACAACCCCAAACCCACGGAAGGATCAACAATGAAACCATCCAGAATCGTAATCGCAGCGGCACTCGCCGGAACCTGCGCCTTCGCCCAGTCCGAAAGCGCCGTGACCGAGGCCGCCAATAATCCGTCGTCAATCCACGCCGCGGTTGCCGAGCTGGACAGCACCAAGATCGCCGCGTTCGCGTCCGAGGTCATCGACGCCATCGCGACGATGCCCAAGAACCCCGTGACAAAGGTGTTCAGCCTGGTCGAGTCCTCCCAGAACCTCCTCGCCGAAGCCGACGAGAGCAACATGGCCGATGTGATCGTCGCCCTGATTTCAAACGTCCCCTTCGAGGCCCTGCCCGAGTGGACGACCCAGATGTTCGCCTCCGTCCAGGAAGTCACCGCCGACATCGAGGAAGCCCCCTACAACAAGCTCGTCGCCGACGTCATCTCCAAGATCGGCGATTTGGAGGAGTTCACGGACGACGACAAGGTGGTCGTCACCGCCTTCGCGATCAAGCTCCTCTCCCGCGGCAAGGACGTATATGACGAAGAGCCCATCCGCTCGGCCCTCGCCGCCGTCCCCGGCACCTACCGCGGCCAGGTCGAGTCCTCCCTTGGCGCCGTCCTCGCCGGAGACTACTCAGGCCTCCTCGCCGGCGTCGATGTGATCGTCATCCCCTCCGCCGGCGACGCCGACGCCTCCGCGACCGAGGCGCCATCCGAGGACGGATTCGAGCCTACTAAGGGCGCCGAAATCATCCCCTCAAAGGGCACCGAACCATCTGAGCCCTCCACCCCGGCCACCCCCTCGACCCCCTCAAGGCCGAAGCCCCCGGTTCCGCCGCCCTACGCCGAGCAGTTCTAACCGGATCGCAAAAACCATTTAAGAAAAGGTCCATACCATGAGAATCTCCGCTTTTAGCATTGCGCCCGCCATGGCGGCGGCGCTCACACTCTCGGCCGCAGCTTCGCCCGAAGGCTTCGACAACGCGGCCGGCTACTGGTTTGGCGGCACCTTGAACGTCTCCCCGTTCCTCAACCTCTCCTACCAGCGCGACGACAACGTCAACGGTCTCCGCGAATACGGCAAGCAGCGCGCCCGCGAGCGCGGCCTCTCAAGGCAGTTTGACGACGCCAACGCATTCGTCATCAAGGGTGGCCTCAACTTCCTCCTCCCGGGCAACCACTGGCGCCTCGACGGCCGCGCCTTCATCCATAACGAGCAGTATTCCAACGTCGATGCCGACGACCGCACCGACTATTACGAGATGGTCATTCTGAAGGGCTGGACCGACGGCGGCACCACCTGGTTCATCCGGGAGCGCTACCAGGACATCCGCTACGATGACGACTTTGAACTCGCCGAGAACGACCGCAAGGTATTCGAGCTTGTCGCCGGGGGCGAAATGGCCGTCACCGACAAGAGCAAGGTCAGGGCCAGCGCCGGATACCTCGACTACAACTACGACGACAGGGCCGGCGACGACTACAACCGCATCCACGGCACCGTCGGCTTCGCCCACACGCTTACGGAGAAGACCGACTGGACTGTGTCCGCGACCTACACGACCTTCGACCGCGACCGCTACGACACCAATGCCTACGGCGTGGACGGCAAGATCGGCCTCCGCACCCGCTCGACCGACAAGCTCACCTTCGACGCCTCGATCGGCGCCGAGTATTTCCGCGACTACAAGTACAACATGTACGCGGCGGACGGCACGTTCCTCGGCAGGAAGTCCAAGGGCGATGACGAGACCAGCTTCGTCTACGACATAGGCGGCAGCTGGAAGATCGACAAGCGTCTCTCCCTCCGCGTCAGCGGCCGCAGCGAATACGAGCCTTCGCAGGATGTCTACGACAACTCGCTCTTCGAGAACTCGATTTCGTCCGTCCTGACCTACACGCCCGGCGACCACTGGAAGCTCACCGCCGGCGTCTCCTACGAGCGCGACGAATACAACCGCAAGGTCGCCCGCCGCACCGACTTGAACGGCAACCCCTATTCATCGGTCGAATCCGGCGGGTCCAAGCGCACGGACGATGAAATGCGCTACTTCGCCACCGTCGCCTACGCCATCACCCGCTACTGCTCGGTCTACGCGAACTTCCGCTACACCGACATCAGCAGCTCAATCGACGGCTACGACTACGACCGCACGCGCTACGGCGCAGGCGTCACCCTCAAATACTAGGGCGCCCACCAAAAGGCCCCTGGCGCCCAAACGCCAGGGGCTTTTGTGTCTAGCGCACCCCGTGGGCCAATCTCAAATCGCAAATCGCAGATTTCAGATTTCAAATCTTAAATCTCTAATTTCAAATCCCCCGTCCCCGCTCCCGCCCCACGCCTTCCGACCTTCCGACCCCTCGAACCTTCGCCCCATGCGGTCGTTTCTGCTCTCAAAGATCATAGTCCCCCTGCACCTCGCGGTCATCGCCGGCTATCTCGCTTGGACGCAGCCCGGGCCCGATGACATAACCGCATACCTGCCGCTGGCCTTCCTCGCCCTTGGCTTTGCGGTAATGATGCTTCTCTTCCCCTCCGCCAAAAAGGGCGAAGACGCCGAAGATGCGCGTTCGCGCGTGGCGGACTCCGTCAGGACCGACCCCCTGTTCGGCATTTCGATTCTCTTCATCGGCTTCGTCCTTCTCCAGATTTTCAATGGCCCGCGCCACCTGGCCTACATCCGCGCGGCAAGGGAGTGGCAGTACACCCAGGGGCTGATCCGCGGCTTCCCGGCCTGCCTCGACCAGCTCCTCTCCTGCCAGGCGCTCTTCGTCGCCGTCATAGTCGCCCTCGCCGCCCTTGCGGTCCGCAATTCCCTTGGCCGCCGCGGCAGGGTCACCCTTGTCGGGATGCTCGTCGCCGTCTCGACCCTTCTCGGCCTCTACGGCCTTTTCGCATATTCGCGCGTCCCGTTCTTCGACGAACTCGGCATCAAGCTCCCCGCCCCGGAGACCTTCGCGACCTTTGCGGACAAGTCCCAGGCCGGCGCGTACTTCCTGATGAACTCCTGCGCCGCCTTCGGCCTCCTTTTCATGAAGATGGTCGAGGATGACGAGGAGGAGCACCAGAACAGGTATTCGATCCGCTTCCTCTTCGCCGCGCTGGTTGTCAATGTCGTCTCCGCCCTCTTCACCCTCTCCTGCCTGTCCATGGCCGTCCTCGCGGTCGCGCTCCTGGTGATCGCGGCCTATACGTTCGTCTTCGTCGTCGTCGCGACCTCCGGCGAGATGAGCCTGTCAACGATGGCGGCCGTGCTGATCCTCGCCGCCGTCGCCGGCTTCCTCCACTTTGTCGCCTACCCCGAGAACCGCCTCCACGACTGCACCGAAAAGATATTCAAGGGCCCGTGGCAGACGGAAGGCGAAATCCGCGAGGGCGAGGTAATGTCCTCGGCCGCCTGGCGGATGTTCGCCGACAACGCCGTCGGCGGCGTCGGCGCGAGCTGCTTCGGTATCCAGGCCGGCTTCCCCAAGTACGTGCGCGGGAACGAGTGGAAGTGGGTCTCCGAACCCGACTCGACCCACTGGCGATGCGGAAACGACCTCGCCCAGTTCATGGCCGAATTCGGCCTTGTCGGCGCGGCCCTCGGCCTGTGCCCCTTCGTCATGCTCGCGATCCTTGCGGTCGTCAGGCTCGCCAGGGTCGCGCGCTACGGCACAAGGCAGAAGCTCGGGCTCAGGGCCAAGGCCGAGACGGATGCGGACCGCGTGGGCGTGTTCGACATCCTCCCGCCATTCCCGTTCGCGCTGTTCGTCGGCGTTGCGTCGGCGACGGCCATGTCTTTCTTTGTCCCGGTGTTTGGAAGCCACCTGAACTCCCTCGTGTGGGTCGTATTTTTCCTTGTGGCGACGACATCCATCCCCAAACCGGCGCGCGGCCGGAACATTTAGAGGCGGCAGACGATGAGCAAGAAGAACTCTGACAAAAACACCCAGCCCGAATCCGAAGTCCAGAACCCAGGCCAGCAGCCCGAGGGGGGCAATGCCGCCCAGGGCGCCGCGCAGGGCGGCGACGCCCCCGCGCAGGATGGCGAATCCAAGAAGGACGGGGAGGCCTCCACGAAGCAATCCTCCGGCCATCCGTCATACTACTACTACGCCCGCGGCAACAAGGCCTCCTACTACTACGGCTCGTCCGGCGGCCAGTCCACCGGCCCCGGCTACTATTACGGCGGCAGCGTCGGCGGCCCCGGCTACTACTACGGCCAGTCCGGCTCCGGCCCCGGCTACTACTACGGCGGTAACGAAAACCCTCACGACCAGGACGACTCCTTCTTCGGGCGCATTACCCTCGCGAGGTCGGTCCGCGTCGCCCTGATGAAGTGGCCGACGCTGGTCGTCGCAGTCGTCCTCGGCATCGCCGCCGGCTTCGCCTTCTTCAAGGCATCCCCGATCCTCTACAAGGCCAACTGCATGATCGAGATCTCGATCAAGCCAAAGCGCGTGACGAGCTCCGGCGAAATCATCGTCAACGACCCCAACGCCCAGGGCACCACGCGTGAAATCTTCAACACGCGCCTCGCCATGCTCCGCTCCACCCAGGTGATCAAGCTCGTCGCCGACCGCGTCCGCACCGACTACACCGAACTCAAGACAATGCGCGACGAGAACCTCTGGACCCTTCTCCGCGACAATGTCACGCTATCGATCAAGAGCCAGTCGCGCCTCGTCAACATCGAGGTCATCGACCGCAACCCCAAGACCGCCCAGGCCATCGCGAACGCCTACGCCCAGACGGCTGTGACCTTCTCCCAGAACCAGAACAAGGACGCAATCGAGGCCGGCGTCGCGCGCCTGATTTCCATGCAGGAGTCGCAGATGCGCGCCGTCAACGAGGCTTCCCAGGAACGCCTCACCTTCTCCGAGGAGAACCAGCTGGGCCCGATGGTCTCCGAAAAGGCCACGCTCCACCAGATCCACACCCAGCTCAACGGCGACCTCGTCCACGCCGAGGCCGTCCGCTACGACGCCCGCCAGATCTACGACTTCCTGACTTCCATAATGAAGGACCCGTCGAAGTTCAGCTCCATCCCGAGCGATACTCCGCGCGGCGGGGAGATTTCCGAAGTGCAGAAGCTCCTGCGAGAGGCGATGGTCAAGCGCGACGAACTTATCCAGAACCGCCACCTCCAGCCAAAGCACCCGGAGGTCGTCGAGCAGGACGGCCGGATCGAGGTCCTCGAAAAGCAGTATGTGGACGCCGTCGAACGCGCCCGCCAGACCGCCGCGGCCAACCTCGGCATCGCGGAGAACAAGGTCCACAAGCTTGAGTCCGACATCAGCGACAACTTCCGCCGCCAGCAGGAGCTGGATCTGAAGATCGCCTCCATCGAGGCCCAGATCCGCCAGCTCGACCTCAACTACAAGAACGCCGCCGACCGCTACCAGGAAATCTCCGCCCGCCTTGAGGAAGGCCGCATCGCCATCAACGACACCCTCGACACCATCCGCATCATCGGCGAGGGCGCGGACCTCCCGAAGGCCCCCTTCTCGCCCGTCGCCTCCCTCAACTTCTCCGTCGGCGCCCTTGCCGGATTTGCCATCGGCTTCCTCTTCATCCTCGCGCTCGACCGCGTCGAGGACAAGATCACCTCCTCCGATGACATCCGAAAGCACATGAACACGACGGTCCTCAGCCTCGTGCCGCGCATCCCGCGCACCAAGCGCACCGAGCTCGCGACCTTGGCCGCAACCAAGAAGTTCTCGCGAATTGCCGAGGCGTTCGCCGGTCTGCGCGGCCTTCTCGAATCCCCGCGCTACTCCAACGTCTCGCGCGTGATCCTCGTCGTCTCCACGCAGCCCGAGGAGGGCAAGACGATCACCGCCTCCAACCTCGCGCTCGTCTTCGCCGCCTCCGGCAAGAAGACGCTGCTGGTCGACTTCGACCTCCGCCGCCCGCGAATCGCCCGCATCTACGATGTCGTCGAGAGCATCACTCCGGAGACCGACCTCATCGAGGTCCTCGATTCGCCCGAGGACACTGACTTCTCCAACATCGCAATCCCGTCCGAATACGACAACCTCGACCTCGTCGTCTCCTCGGTATCGAGCAGCATCTCCCCGGCCAACGTGATTGGCTCCGAGAAGCTCCGCGCCTTCTTCGACTGGGCCCGTGTCAACTACGACCACGTCGTAATCGACTCGCCGCCGTTCGGCCTCGTCTCCGATGCGATCCAGCTCGGCTCCTTCTCCGACTCGGTGATGATCGTCTGCCGTCCCAACCGCTCGCGCTTCGGCCTCGTCCGCAACGCCATCTCCGCGCTGAAGGAGTCCGGTTCCAACGTCATCGGCGTCGTCGTCAACGAGGTTAACTTCAACCAGGCCTCCGCCTTCACCAACGGCTCCTACAGCTCCTACTCCAACTATTCGAAGTACGGCAAGTACGGGGGCCGCTACGGCTACGGCTACGGCTCGTACTACAAGCGTTCGGCCAAGGACGACATAACCGTCGCGCCATCGGCCAACGGCGACGGCGACACCAGCATGGACAGCCATGCCAACGATTCGCCCGACTCCCGCCCGAAGCACCGTTCGCGCAACGAGGCGTCGGCCGAAGAACTCGACTCCGACGACGAGGACTAGCCCCGCGCCCCGCCATCTATGGCGGGGTTTTCTTCTTTCCCCCTTGCGCCCCGCCATCTATGGCGGGGCTCTATTGTAGGTGCGAGGTGCCCCGCCTCGCACACAAAAAAGGCGGCGCCATTTGGCGCCGCCTTTTCGTTTCTTTCGCGCTTAGGCCGGCCTAGGGCCGGACTTTCTCCTACTTCACGCGCTTGTAGCCGTAGACGGCCTTGTCGCCAAGCTCTTCCTCGATGCGGAGGAGCTGGTTGTACTTGGCGATGCGATCGGTGCGGCTCATCGAACCGGTCTTGATTTGCCCGGAGTTCGTCGCGACGGCGATGTCCGCGATCGTGGCGTCTTCGGTCTCGCCGGAGCGGTGGCTCGTCACGGAGGTGTAGCCGGCGCGGTGCGCCATCTCGATCGCGTCAAGCGTCTCGGACAGCGATCCGATCTGGTTGACCTTGATGAGGATCGAGTTGGCGGCGCCGAGCTTGATGCCCTTCTCAAGGTACTTCACGTTCGTGACGAAGAGGTCGTCGCCGACGAGCTGGCACTTGTCGCCGATGGCCTTGGTGAGCGCCACCCAGCCGTCCCAGTCGCCTTCGGCCATGCCGTCCTCGATCGAGTCGATCGGGTACTTCGCGACGAGCTCCTCAAGGTACTTGACCTGCTGCGCGGAGGTGCGCTTGGCGCCCTTCTTGCCTTCCTTCCAGGTGTAGTCGTACTTGCCGTTCTTGTAGAACTCGGA
>JAFWPM010000273.1 GCA_017509565.1 Kiritimatiellia bacterium
GCGCCGCAGCGCGGGGGGCGCTCCTTCTTCGGCCGGCTATGGCACGGATGCCTCGTGGCCTCCTTCTGCTTCGTCGCATTCGGCCTCCTGCTCGTGTTCTGCGCGACGTGGAGCTGCTCGCGCCTGATTTCCTCGGGCATCGAGTCCGCTTCGTCGTTTGAACAGCTTTCGGCAGGCGAGGACGACTTCGCGCTTGCCGAGGTCCGCGAACTGAACCTGTCGGCCGGCGGCCGGGACGCCGGCGCCCCATCCGTTCTCTTCGTCCCGCTCGTCGGCGAAATAACGGCCCCGGACTCCCGCGCCCGCCTCTGGGAGGATGACACCGGCACGGCCGCCGGGGCGCTGCGCGCAATCCGCCGCGCCACCATCGACAGTCGCATCGCCGGCATCCTCCTGCGCATCGACAGCCCCGGCGGCGAAGTCACCGCCAGCGACGACATCTGGAAGGCGCTCGCCGATTTCCGCGCGTCCGCCCCGGATGAGTCCGGAACGCCGCGCTTCGTCGTGGCGATCATGGGCTCCATGGCCGCAAGCGGCGGCTATTACGCCTGCGCCGGCGCCGACTGGATTGTGGCGCACCCGACAACCATTACTGGCTCGATCGGCGTGAAAATGACCTCCTTCAACGTCCGCCGCCTGGCCGAGCGCCTGGGCGTCGACGAGGAGACGATCGCCTCCGGCCCGAACAAGAACATCCTTTCGCCTTTCCAGACGCTGACCGAGGAGCAGCGCGCCCTGCTCCAGAAAATCGTAGATTCCATGCAGGACCGCTTCGTCTCGATAGTGG
Organism: Kiritimatiellia bacterium; assembly: GCA_017509565.1. Lineage (GTDB taxonomy): Bacteria > Verrucomicrobiota > Kiritimatiellia > RFP12 > JAAYLN01 > RGIG5952. The sequence continues at coordinate 788 of JAFWPM010000273.1, forward strand.
CCGGCGGCCGCAGGATGGACGAAGGCCGCGTCCGCGAGCTGGCCGACGGCCGGATATTCCTCGGCCCGGAGGCGCAGGAGGCCGGGCTTGTCGACGAGGTCGGATACCTCTCCGACGCCATGGCGCGCGTTGCCGAAAGGCTCGGCGGCAAGACGCCCGTCTACGTCGCATACCGCCAGGGCGGCGCGTTCTTCAAGGCCATTTTCACGCCAGACTTCGTCGGCGCGTCGATCCGCAAGGCCTTCCCGGAGGCCGCCGCCGCGCGCCGCGCCCCCGAAGCGGGGCTGTAGCGGCCACCGGGGCATTGCCAAGATGGAGATCGTCACCCTCGACCCCCATGGAATGTGCTCGGGCGTGCGCTCGGCAATCGCCAAGGCCATGTCCCACGGCGGCGCGTACTGCCTTCACCAGCTCGTCCACAACGAAATCGTGCTCGGCGAACTCCTGGCGCTTGGCAGCGTTTTCGTGGACGACATTGAAAAGGTCCCCGACGGCGCAACCGTGATTTTCCCGGCCCATGGCGTGACCCCGGAGGTGCGGGGGCGCGCGGCGGCGAAGCGGCTGTCCGTCGTGGACGGGACCTGCCCGTTCGTGGCGCGCGCCCACAGGGCCGCGCGGCGCTTCTCCGACGCCGGCCTGCCGGTTGTCGTGCTGGGCGACCCATCCCATACCGAGGTCCAGGGCATTCTGGGCGAAATCGCCGACAGGCGCGCGCCGCGGCCCGGCGAGAAAATCGGCGTCGTCAGCCAGACGACGATGAACGCGGACGAGGTCGCGGCCGAAGTGGCGCGGCTTCGGGAAAAGTTCGACGTGGCCGGGGTCGCGGGCATCTGCACCGCGACCAAGGAGCGCCAGGACGCGGTGAGGGAGTTCGACGGCGACGCCATCCTGGTTCTCGGAAGCCGCAATTCGGCGAACACCAGGCGGCTGTGCGAGGTCGCGCGGTGCCCGGCGTACATTGCGTCGAACATGGACGATGTCGTTAAACTCAGGGAAGAAATGGAACGGTACGGAAAGGTGGGCGTGACGAGCGGGGCTTCGACGCCCGAACGGTTTTTCGAAAGCGCCGTGGGCTGCCTTCGCAGGATCCCGCAGCACGTGGCGATAATCATGGACGGCAACGGGCGCTGGGCGCAATCCCGCGGCAGGCCGCGGGGCTTCGGCCATGCGGCCGGGGCCGGCACCCTGATGCGGGCGCTCGGATGGCTGGGCGACCGCGGCATAAGGTATGTGACGGTTTACGCCTTCTCGACCGAAAACTGGAAGCGGCCCGAGAGCGAGGTGTCCGGCCTCATGGGGCTTTTCTCCACGATGCTGAAGTCAAAGGCGTCCGAACTCGTCGGGAACCAGGTTCGGCTCCGCGTCGCCGGCCGGCGCGGCGACCTCCCGCGGCCGCTCCGCGACGCCATAGCCGACGTCGAGCGCCGCACGGCCTCCTTCGAACGCCAGCTGATCGTATGCCTGAACTACGGCGGCCGGGCGGAAATCGTCGATGCCGCCAATGCCGCGATCGCGCGCGGCGAACCGGTCACGGAGGAGACTTTCAGGCGCCTGCTCTACGTCCCCGACGTCCCGGACCCAGATCTCGTCATACGCACCGGCGGCGAGCGCCGGACAAGCAATTTCCTCCTGTGGGAGTCCGCCTACGCCGAATACCATTTCACCGATACCCTGTGGCCGGACTTTTCGGAACGCGACCTGGACGAGGCGCTCGGCGACTACTCCTCCCGCGACCGCAGAAAGGGTGGGCTCTCGTGACTGCCGCGGAAATAAGGGAGACCATAATACGCACGGTCCTGGAAAACGGCGGCCACATGGCTTCGTCGCTTGGCGCCGTCGAGCTTTCAATCGCGCTGGCGAAGGTTTTCGACCCAATGGCGGACAGGATTGTCTGGGATGTCGGCCACCAGTCCTACGCATGGAAGCTCCTGACGGGCCGGGCGGATGACTTCGGCACGCTGCGCCGCCTCGGCGGCCTGTCCGGATTCCCGAACCCGGCTGAGTCAAAGGCCGACGCCGCCGTCGCCGGCCACGCGGGCGTCGCGCTTTCGGTCGCCCAGGGGCTTGCCTTCGCCCGCGACGGCATGGGGCGCCGCGAAAACGTCGTGGCGGTCATCGGCGATGGCGCCATGGCCAACGGCACGTGCCTGGAGGCGCTGGACAACTGCGCCGTCGTAGGGGCGAAAGTCATCGTCGTCCTGAACGACAACCGCATGAGCATTTCCAAATCGACCGGGGCCCTTTCGCGGTTTCTCGGCAGGGTCATCGCGGGTGTGCGCTACAACAGGATCAAGGCCGCCGCCGAGGCCGCGGGCCACCGCATGGGCTTTACTTTCATGCGCGGCGCGTACCACCGCGCGGAGAGTTTCATAAAGGGGATTTTCCTTGGCAGCGCCTTTTTCGAAAGGTGCGGCCTCCGCTACATCGGCCCCGTCGACGGGCACGACCCCCAGGCCCTGGAGGCCGCCCTCTCCGTGGCCAAAAGGGACAAGCGGAGCGTCCTAGTCCATGTCGTCACGGTAAAGGGCAGGGGATACGCGCCGGCGGAGGCGGATCCGGTCAAATGGCACGGGGTCCCGCCGCGCCGCGACCCTGCGGCCCCGCCCCAGTCAGGCCGCGCGTGGAGCGATGTCGCCGGCGAAACGCTCTGCGACCTTGCCGCGAGGGATCCGCGGGTCTGCGCAATCACCGCCGCCATGAGGGAGGGGACCGGGCTTTCCGCCTTCGCCGGAAAGTTCCCGGACCGCTTCCATGACGTCGGCATAGCCGAAGGCCACATGGTCGCCTTCGCGGCCGGCCTCGCCGCCGGCGGAATGCGCCCCTTTGTCGCGGTCTATTCGACCTTCCTCCAGCGCGCCATCGACCAGGTCATGCACGATGTCTGCATCGCCCGCCTCCCGGTGGTCTTCTGCATCGACCGCGCGGGGGCCGTGGGCGAGGATGGCGCCACGCACCAGGGAATCTACGACTTCGCAATGCTGAAGTGCATCCCCAATCTCACAATCGTGCAGCCGGCGGACGCCGCTGACCTGAGGGCCGCAATGGAGGAGGCCATGCTCCGGGACGGGCCGACTGCCATACGCTACCCGCGCGGCCGCGCGCCCGGCAAAATCGCGCCGCTTTCGCGCCCCGGCGCCAGGTTGGCCATCTGGACGCCTGGCGACTGGCTCGCAAAGGCGAACGAAGTCGCGGGGAAGATTGGGGCCACCGTCGTCCACGCCCGTTCGCTCAAGCCATTCGACGCCGGGCTGCTCGCGGAGCAGCGCGCCTCCGGAATGAAGATCGTCAGCATCGAGAACGGCTGCGTCGCCGGCGGGTTTGGCGAATCCATCGGCGCCGACATGAAATTCGGCTGGCCGGACGAGTTCGTCCCGCACGGCCCCGTGGAATCGCTTGAGCGAAAGTTCGGGCTCGACGCCGACGCCATAGCGGCCGCGATTCTCAAAAAATACCCCGCCGGCGCTTGAAAGCCCGCGCCCCCGTTTTCGCATCATTTGACGGGATTTGTTTTTTTTGACGCGAAGGGGGAGAGGTTGTTTGCAACAACATTGCCATCCCATGTAATGATCAACGCAGAGGTTTCTGGCATTGTTTTGCAAGAAGTCATGTGCAGTCATCCCATTCAGGATATGGGCAAGTGGCGTCAGCGTTCTCATTCCCTGCGCCTCTGCCGCCTTGCCTCCCTGCTGCCATGCTGCCATTATTCTGGCCAACGCAATAGCTCCGACGTCTAGGTCAAGTTGTAAACTGGAACCGGGGGGCGGCGCAAAGGGTGGATTTTATGGTAGAATGGTTGCCTGATGAAAATCAAAAACTGTAGATTCATGGATGCGGCCGGCAGGGCGATGCGCGGAGTGTGGCGCTTCGCGACGCTTACCATCCGCGGCTTCGCGCGGCACAGGTCGTCCCTCCACGCCGCCGGCCTGACGTATTTCTCCCTCATGTCGCTCGCCCCGGTGATCTGCCTTATCCTCGTGTTCGCCCGGATGTGCGGCCTTGGCGACTACGCGCGCGACCGGCTGAACGCCTACATGGACGAAATCATCGAGAGCGTGGAGAAGGGGGGCGAGGACATGCCGGCGTTCATCGGGAACGTCCACGATCCCGTCGCGCGCGAGGCGCGGCGGCAGACGGCGCGCGACTTCGCCGTCCAGGCGAGGTCAACAATGAATTCGGCATTCGACCGCATCGTGGCGTATGACGTCCAGGCCATGGGCGCGGCCGGCGTCCTGATTCTGCTCTGGACGGTGATTTCAACGCTGTCGATGGTCGAGAACTCGCTCAACGAACTCTGGGAAATCCCCAAATCCCGCCCGTTCGCCCGCCGCATGGCCATATATGCGGCGATGGCGCTCGTGCTGCCCGTCTTCGGCCTGATTTCCGCCTCGATGCCGCTGCTGCACATGCTGAGGCGCGTCGTCGCCATGGCATTTGCCACCGTCGGGCTGGAGGGGTGGATGCCGTCGGCCGTGATGTGGGTAGTGAACTCGAAGCTCTTTGGCTGGACGGTGTCGCTCGTGTTCGCGACGCTCGGCTTTTCGTTCTTCCTCGGCTTCATGCCCAACAGGCACGTCCCGGTGCGGCACGCGCTCCGCGCCGGCCTTCTGGCCGCCTTCATATTCGGATGCTGGCTTAAGCTCTGCGCCGTGGCGCAGGTGGGGATATCCCGCGCCAGCGCGATGTACGGATCGTTCGCCGTCCTCCCGATACTCCTTACCTGGCTCTACATGAGCTGGCAGATAGTCCTGCTGGGCGGGGCCATGACCTGCGCGATGGACAGGATGGAGTCGGGCGGAAAAAAATAGTTGGACATAGTGCGCCTTCTGTGATAAAATACTTGTCTACGATTTTTCGGAGAAAAGAAAATGCCACGCGAACTTGCAATAATGGCTTGCACAGAGTGCAAGCGTCGCAACTACACCACGACCCGCAACAAGCGGACGCAGACGAACCGCTTCGAGATGACGAAGTATTGTCCGAACGAGCGCCGCAGGACTGTCCACAAGGAAGTCAAGTAGGCTGGTCGCGGCCTTCCGGCTTTTGCACAGGGCAGTAGCACAATGGCAGTGCGGCGGTCTCCAAAACCGTTGATGTGGGTTCGATTCCTGCCTGCCCTGCCATCCCCTTCATGGGAGGTGGCGCAGTAGAGACGATTGGCGCCGGCGCGGCTGAGGCCGTGGCCGGGAGTTCCAGGGGACATCAATAGAATAGAAACTATTTCCCGGAGAGACAGATGGGCGAAAATACCGAAGAAATCAAGAAGGCTGAAGGTTTTGGCGGCATTGTCGACACCGTCAGGGGCTTTTTCTCCGAAGTTTCGGCCGAATTCGGCAGGATAACCTGGCCGCGCGGCCGGGAGTTGGTGGAATCGACGGTGGTCGTTCTCTTCTTCATATTCATACTGTCGGCCGTGGTGCTGTTCTTTGACAAGGTCATCGAATGGGTGCTGCGGCTTGTGATGGGTGCCTAGCTGGCTGGCCTGCCGGTGCGCCGCGCGGGTTTGCCGGCGGATTCGGCCCGGGCCGTGTTTGTTGCAGTTTTGTTTTTGTCGGTGCGCGAAGGAGGCGAGAATGATGGATTTGCAGATGGAGAGGGTGCGGAACGACTTCGCGAACATTCCCGAAAACGAGGGGATGGGGCTCTATGTCGTCCACACGCTCACAGGGCAGGAGAAGCGCGCGCAGACCTACCTCGCGAACCAGTGCGAGGCCGCGGAGCTGGGTGGCAGCATCGGCGTGGTGATCCTCCCGCTTGAGACGGTGTACGAGGTCAAGGACAAGAAGCGCACGAAGCGCGAGAACAAGTTCTTCCCTGGCTACCTGTTTGTCCAGGCCCGGCTCTACGGGCCGGATCCGGCGCGCCCGCGCCACGAAAAGCTCAACGTGGACGTCTGGCGCTTTGTGACGAACGCGCCGGGCATCATAGGATTTCTGGGAGGGGACCATCCCCATCCGCTGACGCAGCGCGAGATATCCGACCTTTCGGATCAGGCGAAGGGCGCGGAGGGCAAGGCGCGCGTCAAGATCGACTACAAGATCGGCGAGATGGTCCTCATCACGGATGGCGCTTTCAAGGGCTCTGAAGGGCCCATTGACATGGTCGATCCCGACAGGGGCAAGCTGAATGTGACCGTTACGGTCTTCGGGCGGCCGACCCCGGTCGAGCTGGAGCACTGGCAAGTCGAACGCAAGGTCGTCGACGGCGCCGGGGTTCCCGGCTGACAACAGCCGACTCGTTTGCATCGGCGGATCCGGGAGAGTCGCTAAACGACACAAGGAAGGCACAAAATGGCAAAGAAAGTCACGGGCATAGTGCGTCTGCAGGTGCCGGCCGGCCAGGCCAACCCCGCACCGCCGATAGGACCCGCGCTTGGCGCCCAGGGCGTCAACATCATGGCGTTCTGCAAGGAGTTCAACTCCAAGACCGCCGACAAGGCCGGGCTCATCATCCCGGTTGTGATTACGGTCTACGCGGACCGCAGCTTCTCGTTCATCCTTCGCTCGCCGCCGGCCGCGGTGCTGCTGAAGAAGGCCGCCGGCATCGAAAAGGCGTCCGGCAAGCCGAACTCCGAGAAGGTCGGCAAGGTCACGAAGGCGCAGATTGCGGAAATCGTGAAGACGAAGGCGGAGGATCTCAACGCCAGCGACCCGGAGGCCGCGGCGCGCATCATCGCCGGAACGGCCCGCTCGATGGGCATTGAAGTCGTGGACTAAGGGGGCGCGCAAATGGCAAAGCACAGCAAAAGGTATCGTGCCTCGCTCAAGCAGGCGCCCAAGACGGCGGTCCCGCTTGCGCAGGCGATTGAGTTCATCAAGGCGCATCCCGGCGCCAAGTTCGACGAGACTGTCGAAGTCGGCATACGCCTTGGCGTGGACCCGACGAAGTCCGACCAGGCCGTCCGCGGCACGGTCAGCCTTCCGAACGGCACCGGCAAGCACGTCCGCGTAATCGTGTTCGCCGCCGGCACCCAGGCCGACGAGGCCAAGGCCGCTGGCGCCGACGAGGCGGCCTTCGAGGCCCTGATCGAGAAGGTCAAGGGCGGCTGGACGGAGTTCGACGTCGCGATCGCGACGACGGACGCCATGAAGGAAGTTCGCAAGCTCGGCCGCGTCCTTGGCCCCCGCGGGCTCATGCCGAACCCGAAGACGGGCACGGTGACGGACGACGTTGCCGCGGCGGTCAAGGCCGCCAAGGGAGGCCGCGTCGAATTCCGCATGGACCGCACCGGCAACATCGGCGTCGTCGCCGGGAAGCTCAGCTTCGAGGCCGGCAAGCTCGTCGAGAATGTCAACGCCATCCTCGCCGCCGTCGCGGCGGAGCGTCCCGCCAGCGCGAAGGGCATCTTCATCAAGAGCGTGACCGTCTGCTCGACGATGGGCGTGGGCGTCCCGGTTGTCTTCAACGTCGGCACGGGCGCCGCAGAGTAAGGGGGATTTTCCAATGAGACAGGAAAAAATCGCAATACTCCAGGAGATCGTCGACCGCCTGAAGGCGTCCGACAGCACAATCGTCCTCGCCTACGGCGGGCTGACGGTGGCCGAACTCCAGGAACTCCGCAAGGCCATCCGCCCCTTCGAGGGCCACTGCCTCGTGGCGAAGAACACGCTTGTGAAGAAGGCGGCCGAGGAGCTTGGCTGGGCCGACGTCTCCTCGATGCTGACCGGATCCACGGCGGTGGTGACGGCCAAGGGCGACGCTTCGGAGCTCGCCAAGGTCGTCTGCGAATTCGTCAAGAAGCACGCCAAGGCCGCCGTCAAGGGCGGCGAGCTCGACAAGGCCGTCCTGTCGGCGGCGGAAGTCGAGGCGCTCTCGAAGCTCCCGTCGAAGGACCAGCTCCGCGCGCAGCTGCTCGCGACCCTCATGGCCCCGGCAACCAATCTCGTCCGCGTGTTCGTCGCGCCGCTCACCGGCGTTCTCTACGTCCTCAAGGCGAAGGCCGAGAAGGACGGGGGCGCCGAAGGCGGAGCCGCCGAATAGCGCGGCCGCATGAAGTAAAACCGCACCGGTTCCGCGCGGCGGGTGCCGCGAAAGGTCCCCGGACGGTAGTCCGCGTATGCATCAGACATCCGCGGTTAAGACAAAACCAGGGGCCGCGCCTGGGGCGCGGTCCCGCCAACCCAAGGAAAACTCACCATGACAAAGGAAGAAGTCATTGACTTTCTCAGCAACATGACGGTTCTCGAAATCGCCGACCTCGTCAAGCAGCTTGAGGAGAAGTGGGGCGTCTCCGCCGCAGCGCCTGTCGCCGCCGCGGCCCCCGCCGCCGCAGCCGCCGCCGCCCCGGCCGAAGAGAAGACCGAGTTCGACGTCATCCTCGCCGACGTCGGCGGGAACAAGATCGCCGTCATCAAGGAAGTCCGCGCCATCACCGGCCTTGGCCTCAAGGATGCGAAGGACCTCGTCGACGGCGCCCCGAAGGCGATCAAGACCGGAGTCCCCAAGGACGAGGCCGCCAAGATCAAGGAGCAGGTCGAGAAGGCCGGCGCCAAGGTCGAAATCAAGTAGCCTTAGGGCCACTTGCGCAGGGAGGCCGCCCGCCGGACGCGCGGGCGGCCCTCCCGACTTCCCCCAGCGTCCGGAACCGGGGATTCCGCGCCATCGCGCATCTCCCCAAAAGAAAACCACGAATCCGTCAGGCAGGACAACCCAATGCTCAACCGCGGAACACAAGAGAAACGCATGGCCTAGGCCGGGCGCTTCCAGAGTGTTTTGCGGCGGTTGCCTTTTTGCGCGGTTCGCCCCACCCCCTTCCCGAAAGAGGTTTTAAATGATCAAGCGACAGTCCTTCGGCAAACTGAATCCAGTCATCCCGCCGCCAAACCTCATCGAGATCCAGACCCTTTCCTACAAAGAGTTCCTTCAGGCCGACGTCCCCCCCGCCGAACGCGAGGACAAGGGGCTCCAGGCCGCGTTCAAGGAAATTTTCCCCATTTCGTCGGCGGACGGCAAGTACACGCTCGACTTTGTCTCCTACCGCTTCGAGACGCCGCGCTTCACGGACCTTGAGGCCCTCGCCGACGGCGGCACCTACGCGGCGCCCCTGCGCGTCGTCTTCCGCCTCAAGGAAGGCGAGGAGAGCCGCCAGGAGGAAGTGTTCATGGGCGACATCCCGCTCATGACCCGCGACGGCGCATTCGTCGTGAACGGCGCGGAGCGCGTCATCGTCTCGCAGCTCTCGCGCTCGCCAGGCGTTTCGACCGAAGTGTCCACGCACGCCAACGGCCAGCCGATCTACGCCGTCCGCATCATCCCGGACCGCGGCAACTGGGTCGAGATGATGTTCGACACCCAGGATGTCATCTGGGTCTACCTCGACCGCAAGCGCCGGCGCAGGAAATTCCTCGCGACGACCTTCCTGCGCGCCCTTGGCTACGGCAGCGACGAGGCCATACTCGGCCTTTACTACGACTTCAAGGAAATCGTCCTCGACTCCTCGAAGATTTCGCGCGACGCCGGTAACAGGCTCCGCCTCGCGGACCTCAACGCCGACATGCTGCGCCACTTCCACTTCAAGAACGACGTCATCGACGCCGACTCCCGCGCCGTCCTCGCGCGCCGGTACGAGCCGGTTTCCGAGGCCGTCCTCCACCAGATATCGCAGGCCGGCATCCAGTCCGTCGAGGTCGTGGACGTCTCCTGGGACGAGGGGACGCTCCTCAAGACCCTGCGCGTCGATCCGACGCACGACGAGACGCGCGCCCTTGAGGACATCTACCGCCACATGCGCCCGGGCGACCCGGCCTCGGCGTCGAACGCGAAGTCCTACATCCACCACAATTTCTTCGAGCGCCGCCACTACGACCTCACGCGCGTCGGCCGCCACAAGCTGAACGCGAAGCTCGGGCTGGACGGCAGCGACCCCTCGAAGAAGCAGGTCCCGGAGGACCTCCGGACGCTTGACGAGAGCGGCATCGACGTGGTCGAGGCGCTCCGCGTCCTCCTTGAGGTGCGCGTCGGCCGCCAGGTGGTCGACGACATCGACCACCTTGGCAACAGGCGCATCCGCACGGCCGGCGAGCTGGTCGAGAACGCCTGCCGCCAGGGGCTGTCCCGCACCGAGCACCTCATCCGCGACAGGATGTCAACATACGACAGCGCCACGGGCGTGATCATGCCCGGCAAGCTCGTCAACTCCAAGTCGCTCTCCACGGCCATCCAGGATTTCTTCGGGCGCTCCCAGCTCTCGCAGTTCATGGACCAGACGAACCCGCTCTCGTCGCTCGCCCACAAGCGCCGCCTCTCGGCCCTCGGCCCAGGCGGCCTCAACCGCGAGCGCGCCGGTTTCGAGGTCCGCGACGTCCACACGTCCCACTACGGCCGCATCTGCCCGATCGAGACCCCTGAAGGCCCGAACATCGGCCTGATTTCCTCGCTCGGCCTTTACGCGCACATCCACGAGTTCGTCTTCATCGAGTCGCCCTACCGCAAGGTGGTCGACGGCCGCGTGACCGACGAGGTCGTCTACATGGCGGCCGACGTCGAGGAGCAGTTCGTCATCGCGCAGGCCAACTCGCTGCTTTCGGACGACGGCCGCTTCCTGACCGACCGCGTTTCGGCCCGCTACAACACCGAGTTCAAGGAGGTCCCGTCCTCTTCGGTGCAGTACATGGACGTCTCGCCGATGCAGGTGATTTCGTTCGCCGCCGGCCTGATCCCGTTCCTTGAGCACGACGACGCCAACCGCGCACTGATGGGCGCCAACATGATGCGCCAGGCCGTCCCGCTGCTCCGCCCCGACCGCCCGTTCGTGGCCACCGGGCTGGAGGAGCGCGCCGCGATCGACTCGTGCGTGACCGTCCTCGCCGAGGACCCCGGCATCGTCGCATACGTCTCCGCGACCAAGATCGTCGTGACGGCGAACGGCAAGCTGCCGTCCAAGTCCCGGAAGCGCCAGGGGCCGGACTACCGCGTCTACGAGCTCCAGAAGTTCCGCCGCACCAATGCGACGACCTGCTTCAACCAGAAGCCGATCGTAAGGGTCGGCGACAAGGTCCGCCGCGGCGACTGCCTCGCCGACGGCCCCTCCACGCGTGGCGGCGAGCTTGCCCTCGGCAAGAACCTGCTCTGCGCATACATGCCGTGGAACGGCTACAACTTCGAGGACGCCATCCTCGTCTCCGAGCGCGTCGTCCGCGACGACGTCTTCACCTCGGTCCACATCCAGACATACGAGGTCGAGGCCCGCGACACCAAGCTCGGCGTCGAGGAAATCACCCGCGACATACCAAACGTGGGCGAGAACCAGCTTCGCAACCTTGACCCGAACGGCGTAATCCGCGTCGGCGCCGAAATCCGCCCAGGCGACATCCTCGTCGGCAAGATTTCGCCGAAGGCCGAGCAGGAGCTGGCCCCGGAGGAACGCCTTCTCCGCGCGATCTTCGGCTCGAAGGCCGCCGAGGTGCGCGACACCTCGCTCAAGGTCCCGTCGGGCATCTACGGCGTCGTGATGAACGTCAAAATCATCACCAAGCAGGACGTCTCGCGCGGCGTGGGCCGCACGATCCCGTCC
>JAFWPM010000274.1 GCA_017509565.1 Kiritimatiellia bacterium
GGCGAGCTTCTGGAGCTCGCACTCCTGGTTCTTGGCGCAGGTGAGGCAGTCCTTCGGGTGGTCGGAGAGCAGGAGCTCGAGGACCGTGCGGCGGGCCTTCATCGCGCGCAGGCTGTTCGTCCAGACCTCCATGTTGGGGGCGACGGGCGTGGCGCACGCGGGCGCGAGGATCTTGCGCGGGCCGCGGATGCCGGTGGCCTCGACGAGGCAGAGGCGGCAGGACGCCGGCTTGTTGGCGACGCCGCAGCCGACGTCCGGGCAGTAGCACAGCGTCGGGATGTGGATGTCGAGCTTCTTGGCGGCGTCGAGGATCGTGGAGCCCTGGGGCACCTCGACCTGCTTGCCGTTGATCGTGATGGTGATGTTGGCCATTTGAAAAATCTCCGATTTTTGTCTCAGGTCCCAAGTCTCGGGTCGCAGGTTTTCGGACGAGCGACTCAGGGCTTGCGACTTGTGTCTTGTGACTTGCGACTACTCCTTGACGATGGCCTTGAACGGGCAGTTGTCGATGCAGGCGCCGCACTTGATGCACTTGGCCTGGTCGATGACGTGCTGCTTCTTGATCTCGCCCGTGATCGCGCCGACGGGGCAGTTGCGGGCGCACTTGGTGCAGCCCTTGCACTTGTCGGTGATGCGGAGCTTGAAGAGCTTGGTGCAGGTCCCGGCCGGGCACTTCTTGTCGCGCACGTGGGCGATGTATTCGTCCTTGAAGTAGCGCAGCGTCGAGAGGATCGGGTTCGGGGCCGTCTGGCCGAGGCCGCAGAGCGCGGTGTCGCGGATCGTGTTGGCGAGGTCCTCCAGCTCCACGAGCATCTCCTCGGTGCCCTTGCCGTCGCAGATCTTCTCGAGCATCTCGAGCATGCGGCGGGTGCCGATGCGGCAGGGGGTGCACTTGCCGCAGGACTCGTCCTTGGTGAAGCCGAGGTAGAACTTCGCCATCGCGGGCATGCAGTCCTTGTCGGAGAGCACGATCATGCCGCCGGAGCCCATCATCGAGCCGATCTTCGTGAGCGCGCCGTAGTCGATCGGCGTGTCGAGGTTCTCCTTGGTGATGCAACCGCCGGACGGGCCGCCGGTCTGCACCGCCTTGAACTCGCGTCCGCCGGAGATGCCGCCGCCGATGTCGTAGATGATCTCGCGCAGCGTGGTGCCCATCGGGACCTCGACGAGGCCGACGTTGTTGATCTGGCCCGCGAGCGCGAAGACCTTGGTGCCGGCGTTGCCGGAGACGGTCTTGACCCAGTGGCCGTTCTCGTCGCGCTCCGTGACCCAGTTGCCGATCTTGCTGTACCACTCGGCGCCCTTGAGGAGAATCACCGGGATGGAGGCGTAGGTCTCGACGTTGTTGACGTTGGTGGAGCAGCCCCAGTAGCCGCCGCCGATGTTGGCCGGGAACGGCGGCTTCGTGGTGGGTTCGCCGCGCTGGACCTCCATCGAGTGGATGAGCGCCGTCTCCTCGCCGCAGACGAATGCGCCGGCGCCAAGCTTGATCTCGATGTCGAAGTTGAACCCGGTCCCAAGGATGTTCCTGCCGAGGAGGCCGCATTCGCGGGCCTGGTCGATGGCCATCTGGAGGCGGCTGACCGCCAGCGGGTATTCGGCGCGGATGTAGACGAGCCCCTGCTGGGCCCCGATCGCGTAGGCGCCGATCGCCATGGCCTCGACGACGCTGCTGGGGTCGCCTTCCATGATGGAGCGGTCCATGAACGCGCCGGGGTCGCCTTCGTCGGCGTTGCAGACGATGTACTTCTCGTCGGCCTTGACGCCTGCCGCGATCTTCCACTTCATGCCGGTCGGGAAGCCCGCGCCGCCGCGCCCGCAGATGCCGGAGTCGAGGACTTCCTGCACGACCTGCTCGGGCGTCATCTCCGTGAGCGCCTTGGCAAGGCCCTGGTAGCCCTCGTTGGCGATGTACTCCTCAAGGTTCTCGGCCTCGATCAGGCCGCAGTTGCGGAGCGAGATGCGCTGCTGCTTCGCGTAGAACGGCATCTTCGCGTAGTCGTGGATCTTCTCCTTGAGCGTGGGCTCGACGTAGAGCAGGCGCTCGACGATCTGGTGCCCGACGATGTGCTTCTCGACAATCTCCTTGGCGTCCTCGGGCGTGACCTGGACGTAGAACACATTGTCCGGCATGACCTTTACGATCGGCCCCTGGGCGCAGAAGCCGAAGCATCCGGACTGGATCACATGGACGTCGTTCTCAAGGCCGGCGGCCTTGATTTCGGAACGCAGGTTCGCCATGAGGTCCTGGCTGTTCGACGCATGGCAGCCGGTGCCGCCGCAGCATACGATGTCCTTCTTGACGGAATCGATCGAGCCGGCGGCCAGGCGCAGCGCGAGCTTGCCCTTCGCGGCCTCGAACGCGGCCATCAGGTCGGCTTTGCTTGAAATCTTCTTCAACATGTCTAGGCCTCCTTCGCGGCCGCGGCTTCCTTGGCCTTGATTTCGTTGACTACGGCCACGGCCTTCGCCGGGGTCATCTTGCCGTATACCTTGCCGTTGACGACCATCACCGGCGCAAGGCCGCACGCGCCGACGCAGCGGAGCGCGCTGATCGAGAAGAGCCCGTCCGGCGTCGGGTTGGTGTCCGCCTGGACCCCGAGGACGCGCTCAAGCTCGCGCAGCACCCCTTCCGACCCCTTGACGTAGCACGCCGTGCCGAGGCAGACGTCGATGACGTACTTGCCTTTGGGCTTGGTCGTAAAGTAGTTGTAGAAGGAAACGACGCCTGAAACGGCGCTCTCCGGTATGCCCATCTTCCCAGCGACATGCTGCTGTACCTCGCGCGGCAAATAGCCGAAGATGTGCTGCGCGCGGTGGAGGATCTGAATGAGGCGGCCCCTGCGGCGCTCGTCGTTCAAATCGAGCCCCAGGCCGTCGATGAAGGCGTCGAGCTCGGCGAACTTTTCCCTGGCCGCCGGCGACAGTTGCTTCTGACACGTCATGGTCTTGCGTTCCCTATGGTTGATGTGCGCGGCCCCGCCGCATCCCCTCACGGTATGCGTTGGCGCCATGCGCGGTGAAATGACTTTCCCATTATCTCAAAACCGCCTAGAATTTTCAAGCGGAAAAATGTTAGAGGAAACTAATAAAGGCGGGGCGCCCCGCGCCTCTTCACCGCTCTGCCACCAGCTTCCTCATCCAGCCGAAGCGGTTTATCTTGACTGCGGCCACCACGCACTTTGTAACCTGGTCGGAAAGGAGTATCGCGAAGACAGCCCAGTCCGGCAGCGCAAGGACGCGCTGCGCCACAAAGGCCGCGGGCAATATCCAGCAGAACACCCAGAAGGTGTCGTTCAGGAAGACGAAGGCCGTGTCTCCGCCAGCCTTGACCAGGCCCATGAGCGACGGGGCCTGGTAGCAGCGCGCCGCCGCCGTGGCCGTGATGACCGTGAGGAAGGCCCTGGCGACAGGCTCGGTCTCCGGCCTCAGCCCGTAGAGACCGACGACCGCCCCGCGCGCCCCCCACAGCGCCAGCGCCGTCCACAGCCCTATGCAGATGAATGCAAGCTGCATGGTCCGCGCCTGGACCTTCATGTCGTCGAACCTCCCCTGCCCTATCGTCTTTCCGGTGAGGATGCCGCAGGCGATCGCCACGCCCAGCGGGAACATCCAGACGAGCCCGTCCACCGTCTCCGCAATGCTCGCCGCCGCTATTCCCGACTGCTCCATGTGGCCGACGAACCACCCGCGGGCGAACTGGTTCGCCGCCCAGGTGACCTGGCCCAGCATCAGCGGCGTCCCGTAGCGCACAAGGTCCCGCAGCAGCGCGGCGTTGCGGCGAAAGACGTCACGCGGACGAAGCGCGATGGCCCGGTCCGCGAAGAGGACGTAGCCGACTACGATGGCAAGCTCCACCCCGCGCGCGACGAGCGTGGCCAGCGCCGCCCCCGGCGCGCCCATGGCCGGGCATCCCAGGCGCCCGTATATGAAGGCCCAGTTCAGCAGGACGTTCAGCGCCAGCGCGACCACCGCGTTGGCGACCCCGATGGCCACTACCTCCACCGTCCGCAATATCATCAGCAGCGTCTGCGACACGGCGAACAGAAGATACGACGGCGCAACGACCCGGAGATACGCCGCGCCTGTCGCCATCACCTCCGGGTCGTCTGTGACAAGCCCCGCGACGCGCTCCGGCGCAAGCAGCGCCGCCACGGCGAACGCGCCGCCGACCGCGACGGCCCCCCTGAAGGCCATGGCCGCTATGTCGCGTATGGATTCGCGGTCGCGCACCCCCCAGTACTGCGCCGTGAGCACCGTCGCTCCCTGCGTCACGCCGAAGAGGATGTTCATCAGCACGATGTGTACCACGGTGCCAATGTAGAGGCCCCCTATCGCCCTCTCCCCCAGCTGGCCCACCATGACATTGTCGGCAAGCGTCACGCCGTATGTGATGAACTGCTGGATGCAGATCGGGATTGCCAGCGCGGCAAGCGACCGGTAGAAGTTCCTGTCCGTTACGAGGATTTTCATTGCCCCAACGCAGTGTCAGTCCACGCCGGCCTTGTCGCCGATGAACTTGGGGTTGTTAGTCCACTTTCCGCGGGGACGGTCGATGTATTGGTATTTTTCGTCGGTGAATGCGCCGGTCAGCGCAACGGACTTGCGCGGGAGGTACTCTATGCCGGGGTGGGTGTCAAGGACGGCCTCCAGCGCGCCGGGGCCCGTAACGTAGAAGACCGAGCGCTCGTGCCGCTCGTGGTGGTGCTCGATCCCGTCCACAACGCGGTCGATGAACTGCGCGAAAACGGGATTCCCCGGGACGGTCGCGAGAAAGTAGTTCGAGAAGCGCTTCCTGTCCCAAAGGTAGACGGCGTCCCGCCCGGCGACAATGGCGGAAAGCGGGCGGACTAGAGACGCGTCGATGTCCAGGTAGACTCCGCCTTCGCGGTAGAGGGTAACTAGCCGCCACAGGTCGGCCTGGGCGGCGCCGTCGGTGAGGCGCGCGTATGCCGCCGCCACACGCGGCGGCGCGAACTTGGCCATGTATTCGGCCCTCTCCTCGGTGCTCACGTAGCGGTGTTCGAAGTCTGCGGAGAGACGCCTGTTCCGGCGGTAGTTCAGCCATACCGGCAGCGAGCAGCGGTCTGTGAAGTTGGTCTGCCAGAAAATGCGCGGGATGGCTGATTCCATGCGTGGTGCCTCCCTGGCGGGGTCAACCGGCGGCATGGTCCAGCGCCTGGACGGCAGCAGCAGGTGGAATGGCCGCGCGAGTATCTTCACGCCGGTGCCGCACGCCCTGATCGCCTGCGCCCGCATCGCGTCGGCCGCCGGGGTGCGCGGGCCAAGCTCCATGTCCTTCCGCCGGAACTCCAGCTGGAAGGCCGGCGCGCCAGCCGCGTCGGCGCCGCCTTCCATGCGTATTGTGACTTCGACGGACGGCGCCTGCATGTCGGCGAACACGAGCTGCGCGATTCGCGCCGCCAGCGATTCGGCCGTGCTGGACGCCCCGGCGGATGTGACTCTGCGGATGCGGTCGGCCAGATAGCCCCAGTCTACGGAGTAGGCCTGCCTGTCGCGCCGGACCGCCTTGGCCGCATCGCGCCGGAACCGGACGTCCACCCAAATGGATGCGCTGGGATTGTGCGGGAGCCGGGCTTCCAGCGGTATCCCGGTGCAGGAGCAATTGCAGTTCAGGCTTTTCGTTTTCATGTCGGATGTCAGCGCGGGACGGGGCTGTTGGCCGGGATAATGCCCTTTTTCTGGAGAACCCTGCCAAGGAGCCTGTAGCAGCGGAAAAGGAACTTGTTGCAGACCATGCCGGGCCAAGTGCCAGCCTTGTATTTGCCGTAGGCGGCGCGGCGTTCGGCGCGGCGGCGTTCGCGGCGCTCCGCCGGGGTGTGTGGGTCTGGGCACGACAGGCGGGCGCGCAGGAAGCGCGCGACGGACGGCACCCTCACGACGATGCCGTCCGGCGTCCGCTTTTCGCATGGCAGCGACCAGCGGGCTGTCTTGCCGTCCGCGGAGACGGACTCCTCGGCCACGTGGCGGCGTCCAGGCTTGTCGTCGAATATGCCGAGCAGCCTGATCTTGTCCCCGAAGCGCCCGGCCAGTGCGGCCCGCGCCTCCTGGAGCGCCTCCATTGTGACGGGCTCGCACCCGTAGCCGTCGCAGAATACGGCCAGCGGGCTCTTGGCGGCGTCGATGGCCGCAAGCAGCCGCCCGATGCGCCTCTCATATTTCGCCGCCGCTGCCGGGTGACCGTCTGCAAGCGTCATTTCCAACGGGAAGTCGTGCCTGAACTCTATGCCGTTCGCATGGTTGAAGGCGACGCGCGTAACAGCGGAGAAGCGGTTGAAGCGCGCCGGGCCGCGGTCCTCCAGGTCCGCGAGCTCGAACCAGCCGCGGAAGCCGCCGGCAACGATTTGCGCCCGGTCGGCAGGCGATGCCCCTATGAGCCAGTCGCACGGGTACGAGTAATGCTGGAGTCCGGCGCGGCGCAGGCTCTGCGAGCATTTGCAGTCCCAGCCTATCGAGAATATGAGGTCGTGGGCCTCGCGGCCACGCGCGGCGAAGGGGCGCGGCGGCGGGCAGCGGAACAATGCGAGCAGCATGTCCAGGGTCGAATGCCACTTCCGCCCGCGCCAGAAGCGAAGGGCGCGGAGGACGGCGGTCTCCGTCTCGGGGTCGCCGCGCGAGTAGGCGCGCACGAAGGCCAGCAACCCGGGATCGTCCTCGCTGCGGAAGCACTGCGCAAGGCGGCGCAGGGAGCGCATCCGCGCCAGGAAGAGCAGGCGCCGCCACGGCGCCGCCGGTATGCGGGCGGAGTCCAGGTCTATCAACGACAGCGGGCCCTGGCAGCTTGCCGCGTCGGGCGAGATGAAGTTCTTTGGGTGCAGGTCGGTGTGGATGACTCCCGCCTCGTGCAAGTCGCGCACGAGGGCGCCGGCACGGGAGAGAAACGACGCCAGGGCCTCGTGGGAAAGCGGCGGCAGCGCCGGGTCGAGCGGCGAGATTGATTCCAATTCGCCCATCCAGCGGTCCCCGACGACTTCGCCTTCAAGGTACCTGTAGAGGATGTAGTTCCTGGCCCCCCCGCGGTAGTCGGTCCAGAACGCAAGCGGCTCGAAGGTTCTTACGCCCGCCGCGGCGAGATGCCTGGCTAGCCGCATCGTGCGCAGGCCGCGGTGGACGAAGCGCAGTTTGAACGCGCTCTCGATTCGATGGCCGAGCCCGCGGTTCTTGTTGACTGCGAACTCCTTGATTACGCATTTCCCGATGCCGTGGATTTCCGAAATCCAGACGCTGCTCCGCGGCGTCGTGTGGATCGCCGGACCGGTGCGGATTGCCCGCATCGCTCCGCCGCCAAGCACGAAATCGCGGACAACCGCCGCCGCGCCGCCGTCGGCGAACAGCCAGAGCCCCCCGCCGGGAATTTTTTCGCGCTTGACTTTCATGGCTGCTGGGCGAGGTGGCGGTTGAGAAAGCGTTCCGTGTCCCAGACGTAGCGTGAGAGCGCGGTGGCGCGCGCCTCCGCGCCAAGACGTTCCCGCAGGGCAGGATCGGAGGCGAGCGCCCGCATCGCGGCCGCGAACTCCTCGGGCGTTCGCGCGCAGAGGCCGCCGCCGCTGTCGAACTTTTCGGCCAGGACCGCAACGGGCGAGTGGACAATCGGGAGCCCCGTCAGCATTCCCTGGACTGCGGTTTGCGAGAATGTCTCGCGCAGGACCGCTTCGTCGCGGGAGGGGACGAGCATCGCGTCCATGCCGCGGAGAAAGTCGGGGATTTGGGATGCGTCGCGCCAAGTGTAGGCCGTCACGCCCGGGATGTCCATGAAGGGCCGCGGGTCGCGGAACGCAAGCAGGTGCAGTTCGCAGCGGCCGCGGATGTCGGGTGGGAGCAGCTGGAACGCGGCGAGCGCGGTGTCGGCGCCCTTCCACGCGTTGTCAAGCGCCCCTACGACGCAAAAGCGGACCGGGGCGCCAGGCGAACGCCCTTCGCCCCTCGGATGGAACCTGTCGGCGTCCATGACGCCGTAGTCCACAGCGATGTCGGCGGCAATCCCCTTGCCGCGGAATCCGGCGGCCACTGGTTCGCTGACTGCCACGACGCGGCCCGGCATGCGGCGTATGGCGTGCAGGAAGCGCGCCGATGTCTCGCGGTGCGCCACAAGCGCCATGCGGGTGAAATAGCGGCACGGGCGAAGAAGCCACAGCGCCGGGACAAGGCGGTTGGCCACGTTGCCAAGGAGCAGCACGTCGAATGGCCCCCCGCGGCGCGCGATGCGGCGCAGGGAAAGCGCCGCGGAGATACCCGAAACCACCCCCGAGCTGCGGTGGCTTATTTGCGCAATGCGCAGGTTCCCCGAATCGGGGACGAAGCCCGCGATCGTCTCCGCCCACGATGGATCCGCGAAAATGCAGACGCGGACGCCAAGCGAGCATAGGTCGCGGACGAGTTTTAGGTTGAACAGCTCGACACCGCGCAGGGCGGCCGCCCTGCCCCTTTTGTCAAGAAACACCTTTTCAAGAAAAGCCACGGAAAGCCGCGGCGGCCGCCCCTGGCTTTCCGACGGCTTTTGCGAATGCTTACCGGATTCCATTCCCCGAACCAACCGGCTCCTCCGTCATCGAACTCGAAGGCGGCACTAGGCGTTGTATGTTGAAGCGGACGTGGCGCCGCCGTGGCCGGTCCAGTCGGTGTGGAAGAATTTCCCGCGCGGGGCGTCGAGGCGCTCGTAGGTGTGGGCGCCGAAGTAGTCGCGCTGGGCCTGGAGCAGGTTCGCCGGCAGGCGCTCCGTCGTGTAGCCGTCGAAGTAGGCCAGGGCCGACGACATCGCCGGTGCCGGGACGCCGCTGAGGGCGGCCTGCGCGACGACCCTGCGCCACGCCGGGACGAGGGCCGAGACTGTCTTCTTGAAATACGGGTCGAGCAGGAGGTTGGGGAGCGCGGGGTCCCTGTCGTAGGCCTCCTTGATCTTGCCGAGGAATACGCTGCGGATGATGCAGCCGCAGCGCCACATCAGGGCGATGCCGCCGTAGTTGAGATTCCATCCGTATGTCTTCGCCGCCGTGCGCATGAGCGTGTA
>JAFWPM010000275.1 GCA_017509565.1 Kiritimatiellia bacterium
AATCTTAGATCGCCCATCCGCAATACCATGCGATCCGGCGCGCAACTCAAGCACCTGGGTCGCGCGGCGGCCGCCCCAGACGAAAGGCCGCCACGGCGGTATGTCCCGCACAATCCTGACGGGCGAGCCGTCCCCGTCGAGGAATATCGCGTCGATGGGGAAGCGCATGAACAGCGTGTGGATGGATCGGCACCGCGTGATAAGCAGCCCGCAGCCAGGCCCAGGCGGGGCGCTTCTGAACATCAGGCCCATCAGCCTGGAGAAAAAGGTGTCCGCGACTTCCGCCCTGACGCCGAGGACGTCGGCCACCCTCCGGCGGCGCCTCACGGCCTGACACTCCTTGAGCCGCCCTCCTGGCAGTCGAAGACGACCCTCTCGCCGTCGAACGCCGCCGATACGGCGCGCCCCGTCTCAAGAGGCCACTGGCGCAACAGGGTGACGAGCCCGGAATCGTCGAGGGCGTAGAGCGCATAGCCCTTCGTCCCGAGCGCAACGCCGAAGCCCCCCGGATACGGCGCCACGCCAAGGGCCGGGCCGTCGGTCACGCAGTGCGTCACGGCAATGGGCGGGTCGTCGCCATCGCAGCGGAAAATCCTGACGCCGTCCGCCTGGCAGGCCAGCAGGACAAATCCGCCTTCAGCCACCCTTGCGGCGACCGGGCCGCGGATGGAGTTCGTCGGGGCAACCGAAAAGAAGGGGAAGTCGTAGAAATGGCCGTTTCCGCCCGCCTGGCGCCGCAGGCATGCGGAAATGCCGTCGCAGCACAGCTCGACTTCGATCTCCGGCCCCGGCGATGTCCTGAACGGCGCGAGGCTTGCGCCGTTCGTCACCGCGATTTCAGCAATCTCCGGCGCGAAGATGTCCGAGATGTCCATCACGACCTCCCCGCCGTCGCCACCTAGGGCTAGGCCGGAGCCGCGCACCTCCATCGTCTCGGGCACGAATTCGCCGAAATCGAAATGGCAGACGGCAAGAGGGCGCGCCCTGTCCGCGACATCGTCCACCCTGAGCATGACGCCCTCCAGCGCGCTTGCCAGCGAATAGCGCGCGAAACCAAGCTCCAGGACATTCGTTCCGGCGGCGGCCGCCGCCGAGCTCAGCAGCGCAAGACTCAAGACCTTCTCTTTGCTCTTCATAATGGGTTCCGGATCACATTCTCCCGACTCGCGGGTCGAGCCACGCGTAACAGAGGTCGGTGGCGAGGTTGACAAGCTGGTACAGCATGGCGCCGAGAATGACGACCGCGCGGACTGTCGCCAAGTCGCCGGAGTGGATTGCGTTTACGCTCACGCCGCCAAGTCCGGGTATTCCGAAAAAGCTCTCCAGCAGCAGGGATCCGGTGAAGAGATAGGGAATCGAAAGGCTAACGTAGGTGACAACCGGAATCATCGCGTTCGGGAGGATGTGCCGGAGGAAAACGGCCCGCCTGGAGAGGCCGCGCGAGTATGCGGCGCGGACGTATTGCCTTCCGGTCTCGTCCAGCAGCACCGCGCGGAAGTAGCGGATGTCGCGGCCAAGGCCGCTCAAGATGCCTATCGCCACCGGCAGGACGACGTATGCCGCGCCCTCGAACCCCCATATCGGGAAAAGTCGCAGCTTGTATGACAGCAGGAACTGCCCGGCGAGGATCCAGACGACGTAGTTGACGCTCATGCACAGCGTGGAGCCAAGCAGGATGGCGCTGTCGGCGGCGCCGCCGCGCCGGGAGGCGGCGACCATCGCGAGGGCGAGGCCGAGCAGCGTCCCGCCGAAGAGGATCGGGATGGTAATGCAGAGCGACGGCCCGACGCCCGACTTCAGGACATCCGCGACGCGCATGCCGTAGGCGGCGCTTTCGCCGAAGTCGCCGCGCAGCAGCTGGCGGCAGTAGTTGAAGAACTGCGAGTCCAACGCGCGCACGACGCGGACGCGGAGGGGCGTCCCCGCCGGCGCGGCCAGCGGGCCGAGCAGCAGCGGCCTGTCGTAGCCGTAGCGGGCGTTGAAGGCGGCGATGGAGGCCGCGTCGGCGTGCTGGCCAAGGACGGCCTGCGCGGCGGAGCCGCCGACCACGTTGAAGATGACGAACGTCACAAGCAGAATGCCCAGCGTCGCCGGAACGAGCTGGGCGATCCTGCGTATCGCGTAGCGTAGCATTGCGGCTTGGGCGCGCTGGGCCGCCTAGTCCTCGGGTGTGGCCGGAGCATCCTCCCGGGGCGCGGGGGCGACGCGCGGCTTTATCGCCTTCGCCGCCGGCACGACCTTGGCAATCTCCGCCACGATGCGGTTGGCGAGATCCGGGTTGTTGCGCAGAGCCTCGGTGGACGCGAGCTGCCCCTGCCCGACCTGCTCCTGGCCAAAGGCGAGCCACGAGCCGCGCTTCTGCACGACATTGTTCGCGATTGCGGCGTCGAGCACGGAACCCTCCCACGAAATGCCGCGTGCGTAGAGAATGTCGAATTCCGCCTCGGTGAAGGGCGGCGAGACCTTGTTCTTGACGACCTTGACCTTGGTCCGGTTCCCGACGACGGTGCCGGAGGTGTCCTTGATTGCGCCGATGCGCTGGATGTGCATCCGGATCGAGGCGTAGAACTTCAGCGCCTTGCCGCCGGGGGTCGTCTCCGGGTTGCCGAACATGACGCCGATCTTCTCGCGGATCTGGTTTGTGAAGATGCAGAGGGTCTTCGTCTGCGCGATCGCAGAGGTGAGCTTGCGCATCGCCTGCGACATCAGGCGCGCCTGGAGGCCCACGTGGCTGTCGCCCATCTCGCCGTCGATCTCGGCCTGCGGCGTAAGCGCCGCCACGGAGTCGACAACCACGACGTCGAGCGCGCCGCTCTTTACGAGCTGCTCTGTGATCGTCAGAGCCTCCTCGCCGGAGTTCGGCTGGGAGACGAGGAGGTCGTCGAGCTTGACCCCGAGCTTGCGGGCGTAGCTCGCGTCGAGGGCGTGTTCGGCGTCGACAAAGGCCGCCATTCCCCCGGCTGCCTGCGCGTTCGCGATTACATGCAGCGCGACCGTCGTCTTGCCGGACGATTCGGGGCCGTAGATTTCAACGATTCGCCCGCGCGGCAGGCCGCCGACGCCGAGGGCCAGGTCCAGCGAGAACGAGCCGGTGCTGATTACCGGGATGTCGAGCGAGGCCGAGCCGTCGCCGAGCCTTTGGATGGCCGTTTCGCCGAATTGCTTGCGGATTTGCGAAAGAACCGCGTCGAGTTGGGCATTCCCCGATGTGGAGGCCGCCGCTTTCTTTTCTGCCATTTTGTTTTCCCTTCTGGTTTGAATTGCTATGAGTTTACGATAATCCACCGCGCGTGGCAAGCGGTTTTTTAAGAGCCTCCACAATCAGCCATGCGGCCGACGAGGCGAAACCGTGGTCCATGCTTGCGTTCATGGAGAGGTGTTCCCAAAGGGTGCCGGTAAGGTCCGCCATCGGGGCGAAGAAGTCCCTGCACTCTTCGAGGACCTGGGCGCGGCGGCCGTCGCGCAGTAGCAGCTCAAGCCGCATGTAGGCGCCCGGGATGGCGTTGGAGGGCGTAATATCCGGATATGCCGCCGCGGCGCGCCTTGGGCCGAACTCCGAGACGAGCCGGCCCCAGAGGTCCGGGTGGGATGCCGGGGTCGCGCCGCCGAAGTAGAATGCGTAATACTGGCCCGTCTCGGTGACATGCCCCTGGAGCCGCAGGGCCCCGGACTCGTCGCGCACGGCGTTGTCCTCGAACCATTCGCCGTTCCAGGCGAGCCGGGCGGCGGCGTCGCGCACCGCGGCGCCGCGCGACGCGAGGTCGTCGCGCCCGAGAAGGCGGCCCGCCGCCTCAAGCGCGGAGGCGTAGAGGAAGTTCGTTGGGAAGTTGACGCCGGCGACATGGTCCTTGTCGTTGCACGCGCTCCACTCGACAAACACCCACCCGCCGAGGTTCTCCAGCAGCCCATCGGCATTCTCGAACTTTTTAAACCACCCGAGAAGCCTTTCGATTGCGGGGCGCGAGGCTTCGGCGACGCCGGCGTCGCCGGTCCTT
This sequence comes from Kiritimatiellia bacterium, assembly GCA_017509565.1. Taxonomy (GTDB): domain Bacteria; phylum Verrucomicrobiota; class Kiritimatiellia; order RFP12; family JAAYLN01; genus RGIG5952. Next base: position 3,996 of record JAFWPM010000275.1, read on the forward strand.
TCAAGGTACTGCCGCAATTCCAGCACCCACCAAAGCGACCAGTTGGGGATGAACTCGCCCTGGAGGGCCTCGCCGGGATACAGCATCGGGACCATGCCCTCGGGCAGCGCGTCAAGCTGGGGGCACAGGGAATAGTCCTCAAGAAGCGCCCGCTCGACGAGGTTGCGGCCCGTGAACAGCGCTTCGGCCCGGCCGGTGAAGAAGGCGTCGAACATCCATCCGGCGCGTTCGCGCGACGGGCAGTCGGTCAGCACGTCGACGGCGTTCTGCGCGAAGGTCTCGCGCGCCGCCGCGATGATCTTGTCGAGGGTGGCGTCGCCTGTCGGCGGAATGGCGGCGGCGGACTTGTCGGGGTTCTCGTAATCGACCATCCCGAAGCCCAGCGTATCAGCGGAGCCTTCGGTCACGACTACGGCGGCGAAGCGCGCGCTCGACGGGTGCAGGGCCAGCAGGTCGTATTCACCGGGGGCGAGGCGCCACTTGAGGACGCGCGTCCACGTGCCGCGAAGGGGATCGACCGGAAATGGCGCGCCCTCCGGCGCGCGCACCTCGTCGAAGACCACCAGGACGGTGGCGCCCCCCGGCGAGTCGGCGCGCACCCGCAGCGAGAAGAAGCCGGTAATCGTGCGCCCGAAGTCGTAGAGGTCGGCGCCCGTCCCGGAGCCAGACCACACGAGGCGCGCGGCGTCGAGCGCGGAGTCGTCCTCCCACTCCCCGGGCAGGAAGCCCCTGAAGCCGTTCCTGCCTACAAGGAAGACTTCGCGCGTATTGCGCGACGCGGCGGCCATGTCGAAGGTCACGGACCCGCGCCCCACCGGCGCGCCGGCGTCGTGGAAGGCGAGCCTGGGGTAGTTGACGCCTCGCGGCAGGAGGCGCGGCATGGGGCGCGGGGCCATCGCCGCGCGCGCATAGCCCGCCGGAGCGGGGCCGCCGCGCCGGAATCCCGCGGGGTCCTCGGCCATGCGCCGCGATTCAAGAAAGCCGCGCTGGTAGCTGTAGCGGCGCACCTTCTGGACGAGCGTTTCATCGCGCCACGCCTCGAAGTCGGCCGTTCCAGCGAGCGCGCGCCCGTCCGCGGCGACAAGCTCCGCCGCGAAGAAGGCATTCTGGAAAACGTCGTCGAAGCACGGCACGTTGACCGAATGCACCTCGACGACCAGGGTCACGCCGCTCCCGGCCCCCAGCGGGATTTCATCGACGCGCGCATGGCCGTGCGGGGCGCGCGCCGGCCCGTGGGCGGCAAGCCTGCCGTCCACCCACAGCCGGTAGAAGTCCGCCGCCGCGACGCGCAGCGTGGCCCCGCAGGGGGGAATGTCCGTTGTAAGCCTGAACTCCGCCGCGACATTCATCTCGTCGGCGGGCAGGTCCAGCCAAAGTGCATTCAAGTTTTCCATAAGTCGTCAATCCTGTGTTTTGGCCACCCGTCCCGCGCCCGTTGCGGGACGGGCTGGGCCCTATCTGGCAATGAACAAGGTTCCGATCTCCCACGGGCCGAGGTTGTCGAGCGCGACGGACATCTCGCCC
>JAFWPM010000030.1 GCA_017509565.1 Kiritimatiellia bacterium
ACTACGGATTTGACTGGGGGCAGATTGAGTCCATCCCCGGGTTCTCGCCGGCGGCGGAGCGGGCTGGCCACTACACGCTCGATCCGGGCGAAACGGTGCGCGGCAGCGCGACGGAGTCCATCGCTGCCGCCCTGCCGCCCGCGAACCACCCGCCGGGGATGCCTGGCGGGAACGATTTCGCCAACCACCTGGAATTCAGCTGGCCACAGGAATACGCGTTCGTGGCCGACTACAACCGCGGCTTCGCCTTCAAGGCCTAGCTCCGAACGAACTGGAAAGGACAAACATGAAACGACTTTGCAAAACACTCGCGGCCGCCATTGCGGCGGCCATTCTGGCCGGCTGCATCCCCGCACTCGCCGGTGTCCCCAGGACATGGGACGCCGACGTCGGCAGCCCCGCCGCCTTCCAGACCTCCGCATGGCAGGGCGAGACCGTCGAACTGGCCGCGCAGCTCGTCCGGGGCCAAAAACCGTTCGCCATACCGGAGGGCGCGACGGCCGGCCTCTGGTGGAAGACAAACGGCATGGACCGCTACTGGGGGCCGGCGCCGGCAACGGTATCTACGAACGGCGTGGTCTCGGCCTCCTGGACGCCTACAAACGACGTGGGCGCGGCCTCCTACCGCGGCTTCCTCGGCGTCTCGCTCACCGGCGACGGCTCCAACCTCACATACGCGGCGAACTTCACGCTCCGCATGCTCGAATCTCCGGGCTTCGCGCCCAACTCCCTGCCGCTTCCCGTCCAGTCCATCGACTTCTCCCTGGTCGAAGTTTCCAATGCGCCCTGGATTGAGGAGGAGAGCGACCCCACCGTCCCCGCCTGGGCCAAGGCCCCGGCCCCGCCCGCCGAGGACGATCCGAGGTTCTCGGAGTGGCTGGAGTTTGGGTTCAAAATGGATGTTGACGCCTGCGTATCCCCGGCGCTTGACGAAGCCATGGCCTACACGGACGCCGTCGCCGCCGGCCTCTCCCCGACCGGCCACGTCCACGACGCCGCCGACATCGCCTCCGGCACCCTCTCCGCCGACAGGATACCCCCCCTCGCCGCCTCGAAGATAACAAGCGGGACCCTCGCCGCCGCGCGCATCCCGAACCTCCCCGCCTCGAAGATAACCTCCGGCACCCTCTCCGCCGCGCGCCTCCCCGCCGCGACCGCGTCGGACATCGGCGCCGTGAGGCCCGACGGCGGGACCACGACGGTCGCATCGGGCGTCCTGTCGGCGCAGCCGGCTCTCGATTCCGCCATGTCCTACACCGACGTCTCGATCGGTTCGATAACCAACTCCGAATTTGTCGCGACCAACGGGACGCTGTCGCTATATGCGCCCTGGGAAGGCGTAATGACAAATGTCTGGTCGTCCGACGCCTTTGCAAAGACGGCCGACGTCTCTGCGCTGCTTTCGGAGTTGCAGTCGCTTGCCGCGCGCGTCCGCGCGCTTGAGCAGAATTCGGGCGCCGGCGCGCAGTTCTGGAACCGCTACGCGGCTTCCGGCGCGGCCAACCCGGACTACGAGAACATCACTGTCCTGAACCGCGCCATGACGATGTTCGCCGCCGGCTTCGACATCGAGACGAGCGGCGCATACGGCGTGTTCGTCCAGTCGGGGACGGTGGCCTTCCCGTCCGGCGGCGACGGCCACTTCCGTCTCGGCGTGGGGACCAACGCCTGGTTTGGCATCGAGGTCGGCGGAAGCGTCATGGTCGGCGCGGTGGCGCAGTCGATTAACGTCGGCGACGGCGTCGTTTTCATAGATTATCCGTATTCTGGCACGGGTGACTTTCCAGCTATTGAAATGTGCACAAGCCTCGCGCTGATGGACTGGACGACCATCACCCCGGAATGGTATGACAACGGCGACGGCACTGCTACGGCGACCTGCCCCGCAACGGCCTCCTCCGGCTTTTACCGCGGCTGGACTTCGGTAACGATGTCAACCCGCTTTTCAACCACGCTGCCCTTTGAGGCAAAAGGCGGCATTCTGTGCGATGACAAGATCCATGTCGCATACCCGGTTTACAACAACGGCACTATCACGTGGAGCGCACAATGATGATTACCAAATTGTGGAAGCGTGACAGGGCCGTCTGCGTTTTCATGGCGCTGGCCCTTGCGGCCGCGACACTCTACGGCGGCTCCAAACCGCCGGCCACGCCGACGCCCTGGGGGCGCATGCTGTGCGCGGCCGTAAGCCGCGATGTTTCATGGCTGATCAGGCCGCTACAGCATTTCAAACCGCTTTTTGCAAAGGAGCAGGAAAATAATGAATAATTTCGACAACCAAGCGGACTGGCTGGCGCTGGGAGCCGCGGTTTTACTATTGGCACTTTTGCCATTCGCCACTTGCGAGCGCGCTCTGGCCGACTACGTGCCGCCATCGCCCCCGCCGGTGGCGCGCGCGCTTGGCGACGACGGCATCCGCGAGGCGCTGCGCGAGGCCGGGCGGAGGCTCGTCGCGCTCCAGGCGCAATACGACGCGGAGCACGCCGCCTACACCAACATCAACAAGTATGTCGAGGACGCGCGGACGAATGCGGCGGCCAAGCGTGCCGAGGCGCGGCGCTGGGAGCGAAAGACGGCGGAGATCCAGGAGCAGGTGGCACTTGCCACAAACCTTGTGGTCATCACCGCCGACACCAGGGCGCACATCCCGGAGGCCGAAGCGTTGTCCGACACCGAAATCGCGGGGCTTTACCTCGCGCAGATGACCAAGGAGGCGGAGCCGCTTCTCGCGGCCGCGCCGACAAACACGCTCGAATATCTCATCGGTGCCGGGATGCGCCAGGACCTCGCCTCACAGGGCGGAAACGAAGGAGACGGCCATGAGCCTTAAGTCAAAAATCGAAAAACTGCTCTCGAAGTGGCTGCAGAAGCTGATCTCGAGAATTTCCCCGGAAGACGACAATTCGCTTACATATAGGAGTTCCACAAAAGTCGGCACGGGCGGCGACGCCCAGGACCGCGCCGGGGATCCTTCCGGGTCCGCCCCGCCCGACGCCGCCGACGCGGTGGACTACTCCCTCCTCGACTGGCGATATGGCAGATTCGACGGCTCGAAGGCCGCGCTCTCCTCCGCGCGCATCGCCGGCCTCAGGGTCACGGCGGACGGCCTTTCCTACAAATGGACCGCCGGCGGCTGCGAGGACCTCGACCGCGCCTGCTCGCACGTCAAACCGTGCTGCACGTGCGCCCTCTTCTGCCGCGTGAACGGCAAGTGGATCGGCGGCAAGTTCGACCACATCTCGACCGACCGGCGGACGCGCGATTTCGCCAACATCCGCGAGAGCTACGGCGGCTGGGACCCGTCCGCCCTGCGCGCCGCCGACGCCTACGCCTTCGTCATCCTCGACGACGGCGCCAGGCGCCGCACCAACGTCATCGTCCAGGAAGGGGGCGTGAGGTGAATACTGCCATGGCAATCAAGGTCGCCAAGGCCGGATGCCGTGTGGCGCGCTCCGTCTGGCGCTATGTGGACGATGACCTACACCACTACTACGGCCTGGATAAACCCGCCTGGGCGTCGTTCAAAGGCGACGGCATCGGCATACTCGGCCGCTCGCTGGAGGTCGGCGTCGTCGAAGTCGGCGTCCTGCGGATCGAGTTCGCCTCCGCGGCCCTGGTGCGCTTCTCGGCCAACGCTTTCTCCGCAGCAAGCCGGCTCTGGAACGGCCCGAACGTCATTCCGGACACCCTCAGGGACGGCTCCTTCGAAATGTCGCTCTGGCACGACCTCGTCTGGGCCTACGCCAAGGCCATCGCCGCCGCGCTCGGCGTGACCAAGCAGGAAGTCATGGCCTGGGCCGACGGCATCCTCGACGCCGCCTACCGGGGCTACGGGAAGAAGAAATACGGGAAGGACGTGCGAGTGCGCGCGCGCATTGCATTCAACGTATGCGAACGGGCGCGCCGCTGGTGGCGGCAAGTCTTCCCCGGCGCGGTATGCCTGGCCGTCGCGCTGGCGATGGCGGCCGGCTGCTCCGGCTGCGCCGCGCCGCCGGGATGGGAGCTTGACGACGCATCGGAGATCGAATGGACGGGGGGCGAATGAACCAGGACTACTATTCGCTGGGCATGGTCTTTGGCGCGCTGTTTACGATAGCGTCGCTGGCGAACCTTGCAATAAACATCTGGGCGAGACTCCGCCGGAGGCCGGCGATAGACGTGACGCTCCAGGACTACGTGCGGAAATCCGACTTCGACGCACTCCGGGCCGAAATGCGCGACAACGACCGGCAGATATTCGACCTGATCCGGGCGCAGCAGGCGCGGAACGCCGACGCCATCACGCGGCTGACCGAGCGCCTGACGGCGTGGCAGCGCGGCATGGAGCGCCAGATCGGGCGCATCGAGGGAACCGTGTCGGGCAAGGGGGGCGCGTCGTGAAAAGGGGCGAATTCAGCTTCAGGCGGCTGCTTCCGGACACGCAGCGCGTCGCGCCGGAAATCCTGCGCGGCGACGCCGCAACACTATGGGCGGCCGGGCGCAGGGGGCGCGGCGCGACGGTCCTGGTCATCGACACCGGCGCGCCGATGTGGCGGAGGCCGCTGGCGCGGAAGCCGTCGGTCCACCCCGACCTGGAAGGCGCGCTCCGCGTCGCCGACTGCCGCTCGTTCGTGCCGCACGAGCCGGAGAATTTCGACTTCAACGGCCACGGCACGGCCGTATGCGGCATAATCGCCGCGAGGGACAACCGCTTCGGGATCGTCGGCTATGCCCCGGAATGCGAAATCGTCTGCTTCAAGGCGGCCGACCGCACCGGCCACGGCGAATCGGCGTGGCTGCGCGCGGCGCTCGACGCGGCGGCGGAGCTGCGGCCGGACGCCGTGAGCATATCGCTGGGGATGCCGAACGGGACGCACATCCTCGTGAAGCCGCTCAGGAGGCTGCGCGAACTTGGCGTGGCGGTCTTCGCGGGCGCCGGGAACAACGGCCCGGACGCGAAGATGAGCGCCCTCGCGCGGATGGACGGCGTCGTGTCCGTCGGCGCCCTGGGAAAGGACGGGGAGATTGCGCCGTTCTCGTCTGGCGGCAGGGCCGCCGACGAACTCTTCCCCGGAGAGGGGATCTACACGACCTGGCTGCGCGGAGGCTACGCGGAAGTCACGGGGACGTCGTTCGCGACGCCCGCGGCCGCCGCGATGGAGGCGCTGATGCGCGGCGGGCGGGACGAAACAATGGAGGAAAAAGCATGAAACTGGAAACCGCAATACACTACGTCCTTGCCGCCAGGTATCCGGCGGCTTTCGACGCCCGCACGGTGGCGACGCGGGTGAAGCGCTCAGGCGCCGTGGACGGCGACTTCTCGGAGGCCGACGCGCTGAACGCGCTCTGCCTACTAGCCAAGCGATTCGGCTACGCCGAGGTCTTCACCTACGCGGACGGCTCGCAGTACTGGTCGGCGACGACGAAGGGCGTCTCGGCCTGGACGGTTGACGGTTCGCCATACGTGGGAGGCTGACAGTGAGGGCGGCCGGAAACAGGGACGCGGCGGCCAGCCGGTCCAAGATCGGGCGGCTCCCCTTCGCCCTGCGCAACTCCGTCTGCGAAATGCTCGACGGCGGGGCGTCGGCGGAGGCTGTGTGCAAGTTCGTCAACCGCTCGGAGAACTTCAAGGCGCTGGCGCGGGAAACGGGATGTGGCCCGGTGAACGCCCAGAACGTCACGGACTGGCGCAAGACGGGCTTCGCGCGGTGGCTGGAGGAGCGGAGGAGGACTGAGCGGCTGCGGTCGCTCGCGGAGTCGTCGTTCCACATCGCGGCGGCGACGGGCGGAAACCCGGCAGCCGTCGGTGCACGCATCCTCGCGGGACGGCTGGTGGACATCCTCGAGAACATCGAGGACGACGGCCAGGCCGTCGAACTGGCCGGCGCCTTAGCGAGCCTCCGCAAGGGCGAGAACGACGCCGCCAAGCTCGAACTCGACCGCAGGCGCGCCGAACTCCAGCGCGAAACCCTCGAACTCGACAAGGAGAAGTTCAGGTGGCAGGCGGCAAGCACGGCGCTGAAGCTCTTCGAGGACGCCAGGGCGCGGGCCGTCGCCGAAGGCCCCGGAACCAACGAGGAGAAGATCAGGGCGCTTCTCGCCTACATGGACGCCCAGGAAGGCGGCGTCGAATGAAAATCCGGCTCGCGGAATACCAGAGGGAGCTGCTGCGGAAGGGGCGGGAGTTCGGCATACTGATGATGCTGTGGCGCCGCCAGGGCGGCAAGACCACGACGTTTGCGTGGCAGGCCCTGCGCTGGATGCTCGAGAATCCCGGCACACTCGTGACCTTCTCGACCTGCTCCCTCGCGCTCGGCTCCGAAATGACCGAGCGCGAGACCCAGCTGCTGACCGGAATCATCTCGACGATCCGGGAGGGCGTCGGGGCCGCCGGGAGGGTCGAGAGCAACGCCGACGGCCTGGACTGGTACGACATCGCCGACCTCTACCAGCACAACAGGCTCGAAGTCTCCCTCTTCCACGACCGCACGACGCGCAGCCGCACCAAGATCATCGCCGCCCGCTACGAAACCGCGCGCGGCTACTCCGGCTACGTGCTGCTCGACGAGGTAGGCTTCATCCGCGACTTCAAGAGCTTCTACGAGGCAATAGAGCCGGTATTCTCGCGCAATCCCGACTACCGGCTCTGGATGGCCACCACCCCGCCGGAGGACGATTCCCACTACTCCTACGAGCTTACGGCGTACCCGCCGGGTATGGAGTTCGTCCCGGACGCGCGGGGAACCTGGTACGAGAACGAGAGCGGGATGCCCGTCCACCGCGTCAGCGCCGACGACGCCGAACTCGCCGGCGTCCACCTCTACGACCCGCGGACGCGCCAGCCCGTCGCGCCCGCGCAGCATCGCGTCAAGGCCCTCGACAAGGTGGCCTGGGACCGCAACTACGGCCTTGTCTTCACCCAGGGCGGCGTCTCGGCCGTCCCGCTCGTCGCGCTCCACCAGGCGCAGCTTCTCGGCAAGGAACTGGGATGCGTCTTCGCCGAGGACGAACTGCCGCCCGACTGGACGGCGAACCTCGACCCAGGCGCCGAGACGGCCGTCGGCGCCGACCCCGCCACGACGGAGAAGGAGAAGAGCAACCCCTTCGGCGTCGCCGTCACGCAGCTCGTGGACGGCAGCTACATCGCGCGGCTGCTCTTCCGCTTCAGGTCGGGCGATCCGGCCAAGTGCAAGGCCATCCTCCGCGAAATCGTCGAGGCGTGCCGCCCGCGCTGCCTCGCCATCGACGCCACAAGCGAACGCTTCTGGGCCGCCGAGGTCAGGGACGAACTCGGCGCGCTGACCCACGTGGAGCTCATCGTCAACTCGGAGCGGACCGAATACCTCGGCGAATCGATGACCATGAAGACCTACCTGGGCAACCTCGCCGTGAACGCCATCGAGGACCGCCAGGCCGCCCTGCCGCCCGACAAGGCCGTGAAGGACGATTTCCGCCTGGTCCGCCGGTTCAAGGGCGGCTTCGACAACATGCTCGACAGCGCCGGCCACCACGGCGACGTGTTCGACGGCTGGAAGAACTCCATCCACGGGCTTCTCGTGCCGGTCGGCGAGTGCGAGGCCGAAGCCGTCGCCGTCGGCAACCCTTCCTCCGCCGCCCTGCCGGGACGGCCGGAGCGGATGCATGACACGCCGCCGCCCGACGACGGCACGGATTCCGGCGGCCTCATCGCCTGACCATCAACCATTCAACCTTTCAACTTACCTCCCATGGATACCGACGACATCTCCGTTTTCTCCTCCGGGCACGAACTTCCCTCCGCCCTGCGCGGCATGACCGCCGCGCGCCTCCTCGGCATCATCGACCAGGCTGAAGGCGGCTCCACCGAGGAGCTTTTCGCCCTCTACCGCGATGTGATTGCCTCCGACACGCACATCCAGTCCGAGTTCGCCAAACGCAAGGACGCCGTTCTCGGCGACACGGTTGCGGTTCTGCCGTTCGACAAGGCAGACCCCCGCTGCGCCGCCAGCAAGGAACTATGCGCCGGAATCGTGGACGGACAGCCCTTCGCGGTCCTCTGCGACTGGCTGCTAAACGCCACGCTTTATCCCGTCGCCGTCGCGGAGAAAGTCTTCGCGCCCACGCCCGGCGGCTACCGCCTCGCCGGAGTCGTGCCGGTGCCGTTCCGGCTGCTCGACTACTCCGGCGGCAGCCTCAAGATATGCGACGCCGATGCCCAAGGCAACCGGCTATCGACCTCCCACGAGCCGGATCCCGCTCGCTACATAGTCCATCGCGGCCACAACCTCCCGCTGCCCGACACCTGGGGCGGCCCCATGCGCGCCTGCTTTTTCTGGTGGCTGCTCAAGACCATGAGCCGCCAGTGGTGGGCCGAGCTCCTCGAGCGCTTCGGCATGCCGTTCCTCACGGGCAAGTTCTCCGACGACAAGGGCAAGGCCATCCTCACGCGCGCCTTCGCCATGGCCCAGCGGCTTGGCGGCGTCGTCATCTCAAAGAACACCGAAGTCGAGATTCAGCAAGCGGCCTCCGGCGACAGCTCCAACTCGCACGAGCGGTTCATCGACGTATGCAACCGCGAAATCTCCCGGCTGATAGTCGGACAAACCCTTTCTTCGACTGCGGACGCCACGGGATTGGGCAGCGGAACGGCCTCGCTGCAGGGCGCGGTGAAGGACGACATCCGCAAGAAGGACGCGCGGCTGCTCGCCGTCACGATCCGGGCGCAGCTGTTTTCGCAGTTCTGCTCCGTCAACGGCGCATCCGGCCCCGCGCCGCTCGTCGTTTTCGGCGCCGACAGCTCTGCCGAGATGGCGGCCCTCGTCGGCCTCGTAAAGGGACTCGGCGAAGCCGGTCTTGAACCCGACGACGACGCCCTCGACACCATCTCCGAGCGCGTCGGGTTCCGCGTCCGCCGCAAGGCCGCCGCGCCATCCTTCCCGTCCGCTCCGTTCTCGCTCCACGCCCTCTCCGCGCCAGCCCCGCAGCCTCCTCGCGGCGACTCCGCAGGCGATCTCGCCGCAGTCTTCGCGGGGCGCTACGCGCCGCTTCGGAAAATAATCGCGGAAAGCGCCAGTTCGGCTGAATGCCTGCGTCGCTGCCGGGACTGGCTGGCGGAGCACGAAAACTCCGCCTCGGCCGAAATCCTCTCCGACGCCATGGCCGCCTACGCCCTCCGCGGCGACTCCACCGTCCCCCTCTCCGTGGACGCAAACGGCAGGAAGCACGGCGACTGATAGCGGTCGCATTAACGGATGGCACGTCAAATAGAAGCCCGCCCGGTCTTCAAACTCCGGACGGGGGCCGCAAGAGGGCTTTCGCCTAGCAATGCGGACATACAAATATTATCCCACATCCCCCCCCCCCGTTTGTCAAACGATGGTTCTGGGTGCCTGCAAGCTTGATTGAGGGCGCGGAAAACATCCGGGCTAACCCTTTTCAAAATTTCCCCTCCAACCCTTTCTTGCCACTCTGGCAATTACCATGCCCCAAATCAGGCTTTTTCAAGCCAGTGCGCCGGAAAACCGGGTCTAATCAAGCCTGTCAAAACTTCCCGCCTATTCCA
>JAFWPM010000276.1 GCA_017509565.1 Kiritimatiellia bacterium
AGACCGCGACCGCATGCATCAGCCCTGCCCTTGTCATGGCGACATAGAGCGCGTCGTCCCGGTAGAAGTCCTGCTTCTCGCCGAGCATCAGCGCCTTGATAAAGGGCGCGGTCTCCCCCGGGAACAGGGAATCGACGCGGGCGCACAGCGCGTGGCGGATTCGAGGCGGAACGCTGCGCAGGGAAAAAGGCGCGCCAAGGCGCTCGATCTCGCCGCGCGTGCTCAGCTTGAAGAAACAGCCGTTGATCAAATAGTTGTCATAGGACTTGCCGTAGAGCTTGTCCGCGGGGCTTGCTTTCGCGCGGAAGCGGATGCGGTCCCCCGGTTCCACGTCCGTCAGCGCCTTGTCGTTGTCGTAGACGATGGCTTTGAAATGCGGAAGCTCCCCGTCCAGGATCCGGACGCGCAGTCTGCAATACTCCGCGTACACGTCCGGATAGTCCAGAAGCTCCGCCGTGATCTCAGTTATCTGACCGTCGCAGCTTCGGGCGCGCTCGACCGTACGCTGAGTGAAAACGGACGCGTCAAGCAGGCCGAGGGCGAAGAACACCAGGGCGATCGCCGCGGGACGCAGCCATCTGCGGCGGCTGAGCGCGAGGAGGGCGCCGAGGACAGCCGAAAGCGCCGCCGGGACGATCAGCCATCCCGCCGGGATCAGGTAATATGCCAGGAATACCGCGGCGGAAAAGGCCAGCGCGGCTGTGGCAAGCTTCCTCATGACGACCTCTTTTGCAGGACGGGGCCGGTATTGCTGCCGGCCCCGCTGCATTTTGCTTTATATCATTTTGTCGCTGAGCTTGAGTCCGCCGAGAATGTGGAAATGCAGATGCATCACCGTCTGGCCGCCGTCCTCGCCGCAGTTGTTGACGACGCGGTAGCCCTTGTCAAGGCCCTCGGCCTTCGCGATCTTCGCGATGGCCTCAAAGCATTTGGCGACATGGACGGAGTTACTCTCGTCCAGCTCGTCGGCACAGGCGATGTGCGCCTTCGGGCAGACCAGGATATGCACCGGCGCCTGGGGATTGATGTCCCGGAACGCATACACATACTCGTCCTCATAGACCTTGGCGCTGGGGATCTCCCCTGCGATGATTTTGCAAAACAGACAATCGTTCACCGTTTTCTCCTCCTCAGGCTTTTTCCTTTACGATCTCCTCGACCGCGTCGAGCGCGGCGCGGAGCTTCGATACGTCGTTGCCGCCGCCCATGGCGGAATCGGGCTTGCCGCCGCCCTTGCCGCCTGCGATGGCGGTGATGCTGCGGATGATGTCGCCGGCCTTGACGCCTCTTGCCACCGCGTCCTTGCCGCAGACGCACTGGAAGGTGATCTTCTCGCCGTTGACGCTGGCGATCACGGCGACCACGTTTCCGGCCTTGTCGCGCAACACGTCGCCCATCTTACGCAGGGTGTTGGCGTCACAGTTCTCCTTCGAGCAGGTAACGACGGTCAGGCCGTTGATCTCCTTGGCGTTTTTGAGCAGCTCGTCCGCGCCGCCCGCGGATTCCTTCGCCTTATATTGCTCGATCAGCCGCCGGGCCTCGCGCAGCTCGCCGGCCTGCTGCTCCACCTTCATCAGGACCTCGGACGGATTCGTCTTGAACAGGGCCGCGAGCGCCGCAAGCTCCTCGACGTCCTTATGCAGGATGCCGATGGTCTCAAGGCCGGTCGTGGCCTCGATCCTGCGCACGCCGGAGGCCACGGAGCCCTCGGACAGGATATGGAAGGTGCCGGCCTTGGCGGTGTTGTTCAAATGCGTGCCGCCGCAGAGTTCGACGCTCCAGCCGCCCATGTTGACCACGCGCACCACGTCGCCGTACTTCTCGCCGAAGAGCGCCGTCGCGCCGGTCTTGCGGGCCTCGTCAATGGACATTTCTTTCACGTCGATATCGTAACCGTTCAAAACGGCCTCGTTGACCCGACGCTCCACCTCTTTGAGCTCCTCCGGCGTGACCGCGGAGAAATGCGTGAAGTCGAAGCGCAGGAAGTCCGGCTCAACGAGAGAGCCCGCCTGGTGCACGTGATCGCCCAGGACCTCGCGCAGGGCCTTGTGGAGCAAATGCGTCGCGCTGTGGGCGCGGCCGATGGCGGCGCGGCGGACGGGATCGTAGCTTGTCGTCACGGCGTCGCCGACAGCGAAGTGGCCGGACTTCACGACACCGTAGTGCATCACCTTGCCGCCCTTGTTTTTCTGGACGTTGTTGACCTCGAAGACGCTGTCTCCGGCATAGATGCGCCCGTGGTCGGCCACCTGGCCGCCCATCTCGGCGTACATGGTCGTCTGATCCAGGACCATGATCGCCTCCGCGCCGGCGGCGATCTCGTTCTGGAACTCTTCCTCGGAAACGAGGGCAAGGATCTTCGCCCCGGTCTCTTTCTGATCATAGCCGACGAACTTCGTGTCGGGGATCTCCTTGCCGAACTCGATGCCGGCCCAGCCGAGGTCGCCGAGGGCCTCGCGCGCCTTCCTTGCCCGGACGCGCTGCTCCTCCATAAGGGCCTTGAAGCCGTCCTCGTCGACGCCCATGCCCTCATCGGCGCACATCTCGATGGTCAGGTCGATCGGGAAGCCGTAGGTGTCATAGAGCTTGAAGGCGTCGGCGCCGGAGAAGACCGTCTCTCCCTTCGCCTTGTGCTCGTCGAGAAGCTCGGCGAAAATGCGCATGCCGGCGTCGATGGTCCTGGCGAAGTTTTCCTCCTCGGTCCTGATGACGCGGGTGATATAGGCCTGCTTCTCCCTTAGCTCGGGATACTGGCACTCGTTTTCATGGATGACGGTGTCGACCACCTCGTAGAGGAAGGGCTCGTTGACGCCGAGGAGCTTGCCGTGCCTTGCCGCACGGCGGAGCAGTCTGCGCAGGACGTAGCCGCGTCCCTCGTTGGAGGGCAGGATGCCGTCGCAGATCATGAAGGTCGCGCTGCGGATATGGTCGGTGATGACGCGCAGGGAGACGTCCTTCTTGTGGCTCTGCCCGTAGAAAGCGCCGGTCAGCTCGCTCACCTTGTGGGTGATGTTCATGACCGTGTCCACATCGAAGAGAGAGTCCACGTCCTGGCAGACTACGGCCAGAC
>JAFWPM010000031.1 GCA_017509565.1 Kiritimatiellia bacterium
ACGCAGGCCGGCGGCATCGACCTTACCTGCAAAAGCAACTCCACAACCAACCAAGGAGAATGACCATGAACGCGAAAATCAAGCGCGCCGCCATGTGCTGCGCCATCCCTTGCCACCGGCGCCGGCGCGCTTCTCTACGTGAACGGCAACTCAAGCGCCTTTTCCGGCACAAGGGGGAATGTCGTCGTGGATGGCGGAACAATCTACGCCTCGCAGGACAACCGCTACGTGGAAGTGAGCAATTACGGGCAGGTGACGGTGACGAACGGCGGGCAGATCAACATGCCAGGCACGGAATGGCTCAACGGACTCACCAATCCCGGGCGGCTCACCGTCAACAACGGCGAGTTCGTCGTCGGGACGCTCCGCATCAGCCAGTCGGGGACGTCGAAGGCCTCGGAAATCAATCTGGGCAAAGGCGGCGTCATCCGCGCCTCCACGCTGCGCATGGACAACAACTCGAAGGCCGTGTTCGCATTCAATGGAGGCGCGTTCCAGTCGACCAGCAGCGGCGACGGGCGCAACCTCTTCACGACCACCGCATCCCGCTGGGCGAACGTGGCGTTCACAGTCGGCGGGAAGGGCGCCATCCTCGACGCCTCCAACGGCGTGAACATCTGGTGGGACCGTCCGCTCGTCAGCGACGCGGCCGCGGACGGCGGGCTGCGCAAATTCGGCGGCGGCATCCTCGTCCTCCGCGCGGCAAGCACCTACAACGGCCCGACCGTCCTGGAAAGCGGCCGCGTCCAGGCGCGAGTGGACCACGCCATTCCAGATGGCACGACGCTGAGGCTCGGCGGCGGGGCGGACTGCAAGTTCACGGCTTCGACATACGACTCCGAAACACCGCAACGCGCCACCGTGCAGGACCTCGGCCGCGTCGAGGGAAGCGGTACGCTCGACGACATGACCGCCTCGTCCGTCACGGGCGCCATCGCGCCCGTCGCCGGCGGTACGCTCGAATTCCTGACGCTCTGCGCCCTCTCCGGCGACTACGAGGTGGCCGCTGGCGCGAACGGCTGCTCCTGCCTCAAGGTCGCGGCCGGGCAGAATATCTCCGGCCTCGCGGTGAAGCTCGTGAACCCTGCGGCGCTCGACACGGATGCA
This sequence comes from Kiritimatiellia bacterium, assembly GCA_017509565.1. Taxonomy (GTDB): domain Bacteria; phylum Verrucomicrobiota; class Kiritimatiellia; order RFP12; family JAAYLN01; genus RGIG5952. The sequence continues at coordinate 1,108 of JAFWPM010000031.1, forward strand.
GACCGCGACGCCTACAAGATCCTCGACGCGCCAAACGGCTACGCCGGGAAGCTCGACGCGGCGGCCATGCCTGAAATGTGGCACCTGCGGTACGCGGCGGATGGCGCCTACCTGTGCGCCAATAAGCCTTTCGTGATGATTGTGCGCTAAAAGCCGGGCAGGGCCGCGGGGCCGCAATGGCCGCAATGGCCGCAACCCCGCAAGGGGGTTGCTCCAAGTTGAGGCGGGCCAACCTGGCGCATGCCCCTCGCAGGCTTGCGCATTATGCTATAATTGCCATAATGCAAAACACAGCCCCACACCACCGGCGCTTCGCCGGATACGACTATTCGCTCGGCGCCTCCCTATTCGTCACGGTCGCCGTGGAGCCGCGCCGCCCCGTGCTTGGCGCAATCGCGGGGCCCGATGGGATTGAACTTTCGCCATTCGGGGAAATCGCCAAAGCGGCGCTTGCCGAGGCCGAGGCCCATTTCCCCGGCATTTCAATTGTAAAGCGCGTAATCATGCCTGACCATGTCCACTTCCGCATCGTGGTGGAATCAGGCTTGGCAGATCCTGTGCGCCAGATAGGGGCCTTTGTCGGTCGCTTCAAGCAGTTTTCCCAGTGGCGTATCGCGCAGTCCGGAGGCCCCGGCCGCATTTGGGCGAAGGGCTACCACGACCACATCTGCCTCTCGCGCCAGATGAACGAGGCCATCGACCGCTACATTGAGAACAACCCGCTCAAGTGGTGGCTGATGCACGGCAACTCCTCGCTATTGCATGTGCGCGAGCCGCTAGACAAGCCGTGGCTGCCGCCTGACGTATTCTGGCGCGGGGCCGGCGATGTGGACATAGGCAACGGGCAACGGCTTGTGGCCTTGCGCGTTTCGCGCAGCGTACCCGCCGAACAGTTGGACAAAATCGCCGGCATCTGCGCCAGAGGCGCCGCAAAGGGCTACATCTACATCTCGACCTTTTTCTCCCCCGGAGAGCACACGGTTTTCAAGGCCGTTGCCGAGCGGTCATCCGCGCCGATGGTTTGCCTTCGCGCCGATGCAATAGACTGGGGCTATAGGCCGCATGGCCTGGAGACAACGCTGTTCGGGGCAGGACGGCTCATGGTGGTGGCGCGCATGGAGGCCACCGCTGACCCCGCGCGCCGGCCAGACCTGCTGTGGCTCAACGATGTGGCGCGCAGGGTCGCCCTCGGCAACGGCGGCAAGGCGGTTTATGTGCAAGGCCGCAAGGGCCTTGCACCAAGTTGGGGCGTTGAAACAGGGCCGCAACCCCACAAGGGGGTTGCTCCAAGTTGAGGCGGGCCAACCTGGCGCATGCCCCTCGCGGGCTTGCGCATTGGGCAGGCGGGGCTTGCTAGCCGATGACCACAAGCACGTCGCCAGTGTTGACCTTGTCGGTCTGGGCGACGAGGACGGACTGGACGGCACCGTCAACCGGCGAGACGACGGGCTGCTCCATCTTCATCACGTCCATGACGAGGAGTTCGTCGCCCTTCGCGACCGAATCGCCGGGCTTCACATTGACGCGCAGGACGGATCCTGGGACATTGGCCTTGACCTCGGTACCGGCGCCGCCGGCGTTCTGCGCACCACCGGAAGCGGCGGGGCCCTTTAGGCCGTCCTCGACCTTGAAGGCGATTTCCCGACCATTGACAATGGCCTTGTCGCCCTTGAGCTCGATTCCGTATGCCTTGCCGTTGACCGTCACGGTGCATGGGCCGGTCGCGGCCGCCTTGGGGGCGACGTCCTTGTTGAAGCGGCAGCCCATCGGGGCCTTGGAGGGGTCCTTGAGGAAGAGAATGCCCTTCTCCCTGCAGGCGGCTGCGATGAAGACATTCTCGTCGGTCACCGGGAGGCCGGCTTCCTTGAGGGCCTTCTCGGCGGCGGCGCGGCCCTTGGTCGTGTCGGCGTCGTTGAGTTCGAGGACCGTCTTGGTCGTGGGTTCGAGCTTGAGGGCCTCGGATGCGAGCTTGACGATTTCGGGATCGGGCGAGACCGGGGTCTTGCCGAAGTAGCCGAGGACCATCTTGGCGTAGCCGGGGGCGAACTTCTTGAACTTGCCGAACATGACGTTCTGGATCGCCTGCTGGGCGTAGAACTGGGAGACGGGCGTGACGGAGGTGCCGAAGCCGCCGAGGCGGACGCAGTCGTACATCTCGGCGATCATGTCGTCGTACTTGTCCATCATGTTGTTGTCGCGGAGCATCTGCGTGTTGGCGGTGAGGGCGCCGCCGGGCATGGGCGACCAGATGATGGCGGGCGAGACGTTCATCGCCTCGGGCGGGAGGAAGTAGTCCTTCATGCAGTCCTTGAAGACCGCCTCGGCCTTGCGGATTTTCTCGATGTCGACATCGAGCGCGAAGTCGGGGTCGCCGTCGAGGGCGTGCCACATGGTGATGATGTCGGGCTGGCAGGTGCCGCCGGACATCGGGGCCATGGAGAGGTCGAGGCCGTCGGCGCCGCCGCGTATAGCGGCGAGGTAGCAGGCGATGCCGTTGCCGGCCGTCTCATGCGAGTGGAACTGGATGTGGACCTTCGGGCCGAGCACTTCGCGGGCGAGCTTCATCGTCTTGTAGACGGTGGCCTGGGTGGAGGTGCCGGATGCGTCCTTGAAGCAGACGCGGTCGAAGGGGATGCCGGCCTCCTTGATGAGGCGCAGGCGCCCGGCGTAGAATTCTGGCGTGTGAGTTCCCTGGTTGTCGATGCCGGGGGGCAGGCCCATCATCGTCACGACGACCTCGTGCTTCAGGCCGGCGTCGTGGATGCACTGGCCGGACCACTTGAGGTTGTTGACGTCGTTGAGGGCGTCGAAGTTGCGGATCGAGGTCATGCCATGCTTCTTGAACATCTGTGCATGGAGCTTGATCATGTCGCTTGGCTGGGATTCAAGGCCAACGACGTTCACGCCGCGCGAAAGGGTCTGGAGATCGGCTTCGGGGGCGGCCTTGCGGAACTTGTCCATCACGTCGAAGGCGTCTTCCTGGCAATAGAAGTAGCAGGACTGGAAGCGGGCGCCGCCGCCGGCCTCGAACCAGCGGATGCCGGCGTCGTAGGCAGCCTCCACGGCCGGGAGGAAATCCTTGGAGAGAACGCGTGCGCCGATGACGGACTGGAACCCGTCGCGGAAGGCGGTGCACATGAACTTGATGTTTTTCTTAGCCATTTATGGTCCTATGGAGATTACGGAACGAAAAGGAATCTAGAGCTTGAACCCAGTATCCTGGCGCTGAATTGCGATTGAAATTCAGTTAGAATAGTTTACCAAATTCTGGGAGAAGTTGCGCTAAAATGAAAGTTTGGTGGTGAAGGTGAAAAGGTGAAGGTGAATAGTTTGGCCTTTTATTTGCCTTATATGAAGGGTGTCTCCCTTAAGTTGTTAAGTGACAAAAAAAGAAAAAAGAAAAAGGACGTGGGGGCCCACGTCCTTTTGCCGGGTTTTGCGGCTAGCGTATTATCATGACGAACGGGTTGGTTTTCGTCCAGAGAATGCGGACGGTTTCGCCGTCGGTGCCATCGTAGGTGTAGGAGAGCGAATCGACGGCGCGGATGGTCTCCCATTCGCCGGTCTTCGCATCCATGGTCTGGAGCTTGTAGCCGGTGGGGGTGTCGGAGCCGGCGGCGGCGGTGAAGGTGTATTCGCCTTCGACTGCATACTCGCCGGCTACTGGCGACAGATCGAAGGAGAGGCCATCCTTGGCGGCAACGACGACATTCGTCGTCGCCAGCACGCCGAAGTAGCGTGCGCTGTCCACCTGGCGGTTGCGCGCGAGCTCGGCTTCGGAGAGGACGCGGTCGTAGTAGCGGACGCTCTTGACCTTTCCGGTGAAGTCCTGGTCCCCCTGCCCGCCGCCGATGCGGATCTTCTCAAGCGTCTGGGCCGTCGCGGCGTTCGGCGCGGTTTTCTTACCGACGCTGTCCGTCGGGTATTCTGTGCCGGCGAAGAGCATCGCATCGTTTCCTTTCACGATGGCCGTCGCCCAGGAATACTCCGAGGCTGCGGTTTCGGTGTCGAGAATCTTCGGGCGGTAGTCGCCGGTTCCGTCGCCAAAAGCGACATCCGGCACGTAGTATAGTCCGTATTTGTAGTCCGACTTCGTGCGAATGCCAAGCGAACCCTGCTTCCAGGCGTCGTTGAACATGATGTAGCCGCAAGTCGAGTTTGCCTGGGCTTCCACCTTGGCGTCGAGGAGGAACTGCCACGTGTAGGACGGTGCCAGCGTGAAGGCACCCGCATACTGGAAGTACGCACCTTCGCTGGCACTTTCGTTAGCGAACGCGAAACCGTCCTCGGCCCATGCGCCTGCGGCGGTCGTCTTGTTCTGGCGCGAGAGATAGCCCGGGCCGTCCGGCGAGAGGTTCACCCACGCGCGGGCAATGGCGTTGAACGGGTTCGAGACATCTTCCGATTCGACGCCGACGTTCTTGATGCCGTCGAAGTGAAGAGCCAGACCAGAGGGAACGATGTCCTCAAGGCCGTAGTCGGCGGCGGCGCGGAGGTTGCCGGAGGCCTCCCATATCCAGGTGAGGCGCACCTTGCCGGCTGCGGTGCCGACGACATACTCGTAGGAGTTTCCGCCTTCGTGCAGAACGGGATCGCTCCAGCCCTGGGTCGTGGCGTTCCACTCTTCAATCGTGTAGCCCTTGAAGGCGTAGGCGAAGCCGCGAGCGTCGGTCTGCGTCCCGGACGGCGCCGTGAAGGTGTAGCGACCTGAGATTTCGTAGTTGCCGCTCTTCTCGCTCCCGGAGAGGAAGGAGTGCGAGGTCGCGACGATCACGTTCGTCACGGGCATGACACCGTGGAAGCGGTAGTCGTCGATCACGCGGTTCGTCGCGAGTTCCTCGTCCGAAAGGACGCGGTTGTAAAGGCGGAAGTTCTTGATTTCGCCGGTGTACTTCAAGAGGGAGTTGTCGGCAATGCCTCCGATGCCAAAATTGGACGCCGTTTTGGCCGTGGGCGGCCCCTTGTCGAAGTCGCGGCGTGAAGCGTTGGCAACCCAGCGCCCGGTTTGCGCAGTCGGGACGGTTGTTCCGAAGAAGTCGGCGCCGAAGTCGTCGGCCATGACCGCCGTCACGTACGTAAACGGCGCCCCGTACGGGATGGTGGCGTCCGGGCGGGCCGAGGAGTTTCCGGTGGCGGTGCCGTAGCCGTGCGTCGAAAAGTCGACCCATACGTTCGGCGTCGCCTGCGACCCCGGCTCGTTGTAGCGCAGCGAGAGCGATCCGCCGTATGTCATTTGGCCGCTGGCGTAGTAGAGGTAGCCCTCGCTGCCGCTGCGCGTCTGGTCGAAACTGTTGCCGTAGAGGGCCACCTGGATGGTCTGGTTCGTCGGCATGGGGAATGCGACCCCCGGGGCGAAGTAGGACTCGCCCTCGAAGCGGTAGCCGTCTTCGCGCCACTGGCCGGGATTGGCGCCTTCCGTGGCGATGACGCCGCGCGAGAGGTTCCAGCCCCCGCCCGGCGCGAGGTTCATCCACGAGGTCGTATCGCAGGAGTGCGGCTGGTCGGCGCCGAGGTTGCGGATGCCGTCGTAGTGGAGGACGAGGCCGTCCTGCACGTAGTCGGCGGTGGTGTAGCGCGTGACGATGCCGTCGCCGGGGGTCCACTGCCAGGTGATGCGGATCCGCGACGTTCCCGTCGCGGCACAGGACAGCTCGCCGGAGTGGGAGACGGGGGTGCCCCAGTCGCCGGTGGAGTCATCCCACGTTTCGAGCGTGTAGCCGGTGCAGGCGTAGGTGCGGCCGTCAACCGTGGAGGTCGCCGGGGCGGTGAAGGTGTAGCCATCGGCATCGACGGCATACGCGCCGGCGGGCTGGTCGCCGGAAACGGCCGGGAAGGTGGACGTCACGACGGCGTTCGTCACGGGAATCGGCGGGAAACTGGTACCGAAGTAGCGGTAGTCGTCCACCGCACGGTTCCAGACGAGTTCGTCCGTGGAAAGAACCTTGCCGGAATAGACGCGATAACTTTTAATCACGCCAGTAAAATCCTGGGGTCCCTGGGCTCCGCCGAGGCGGAGGTTTGAGACGGTCTGCTCCGTCGGGGTTCCTGTCTTGAGCGAACTCCCCGATGTGGGAATGGTCGTGCCGGAAAAGCACATCGCTTTTCCGGCGACGGCATCCTGAATTGCGGTGGCGTAGGTGTAGAGTCCGCTGGAGTTCACAAATTGCGGACGTGTGCTTGTGCCGCC
>JAFWPM010000032.1 GCA_017509565.1 Kiritimatiellia bacterium
GCGAAGCCCTTCATCACCCACTACAACGCCCTGGAGCGCGACATGTACATGCGCATCGCCCCGGAGCTCTACCTCAAGCGTCTCCTCGTCGGCGGGTTCGACAAGGTCTTCGAACTGAACCGCGACTTCCGCAACGAAGGGCTCGACCGCTCCCACAACCCCGAGTTCACGGTCCTGGAGGTCTATGAGGCATACGGCGACGTCAACTCTATGGTCCGCATCATCGAGGGCCTTATCCCGCACCTGTGCGAGAAGGTCCTCGGCACGATGAAGGTTGAATACGGCGAGGCCAGGGAGGTTCTCGACTTCACGCCACCGTACAGGAAGGTCCGCTACGCCGACCTCGTAAGGGAGCGCATGGGCGCCGACTGGTTCGACATCACCGCGGCCGAGGCCGCGCGCCGCGCCGAGGAGGCCGGGTGCGCCGTGAACCCCGCCTGGAGCCATCTGCTTGTCACCCACGAGGTCTACGACAAGCTGATTGAGAAGACCCTGCGCCAGCCGACCTTCGTGATGCGCGTCCCGCATGAGTTCGTCCCCCTCGCCAAAACCTGCCCCGACGACCCCTCGTCGGCGGATGTCTTCGAGTTCGTCGTCGCCGGCAAGGAGCTGTGCCCCGGCTACACCGAGCAGAACGATCCGTTCGAGCAGCGCAGGGCCTTTGAGGTCCAGGCCGGCGAGGACCTCGCCAAGATAGACGAGGACTTCATCTGCGCCCTTGAGCACGGCATGCCGCCGGCTGGCGGGCTCGGCATCGGCTTCGACCGCCTTGTGATGATGCTGACCGGAACGGAGATAATCCGCGACGTGATTCTCTTCCCGCAGCTGCGCAACTAGCGCAGGCTATACGACTTCGACGGGGAAGTATTCCCGCGTCCCGTCCGCCGCCGTCGCGACCGCGACGGCGGAGCCTGGCGCCTTCGCGGCCAGGACGCCATCCCGCCCGACATCGGCGACGAGGCTGGAGTATTCGTAGAAGTAGTCGTACTTGCGAGCGGGGTTCGGGACCTTGGTGCAGGACGCCGCATCGTGGCACCCCCATTCCGCCGGCCCCGCGACGACCTGCGGCGAAAGCGCCAGCGTTCCACCCGCCTGGACTTCAAGCGGCGCGAGGTGAAGCGTCCTGTCGGCGCCGCCGCCGACGCGCGTGAAGTGCGCCAGGCCGCGCCCGAAGTCAAGCTGCACGGCGTCGAAGGTTTGACCGGCCAATGTCCCCGGCTTCTTCTCGGGAAGGTCGCGCACCCAGGGCTGGGAGCCATGGATGTAGTCCAGATACGCGGCGTCGCACGGCTCCGTAACATGCCAGATTCCGCCAACGCGCGACTGCCGCTCGCCATGGTGGTGGCCCGAAATAGCCAGCGGGACGCGGCCAGCCGCCGCGTATTGCGCAAGCATTTCGCAAAGCGGCGCAAACATGGCCCGTTCCTCTTCCGTGGCCGCGACCCCCGCAAATGGCGCATGGCTCGCCACCACGGCCCGCCAGCCATCGGGCAGCGTCCCGAAGGCGACATCGCGCAGCCAGGCGAACTGCGCCGGGGAAATGCCGTCCGCCACGCCCCAGTACTGGCGCGACTGGTCAACCACGTCATGGGTGTCAACTCCGACGAGCCTCACGCGGGCCTCACTGCAGTCCAGGTAGCAGGCGCAGGACGACGGGTCGGCGACCGCGCCGCATCGGACCGCGGCCGTGTCAAGAACCATCGCCCGCGTCTCCCGCTGCGGGTATGTGAAGCCCGTGGTGGCGTCCGGGGCGTCGCGCGTCGTGAAGTCGTGGTTGCCATGGAGCGGGAGCAGGATTCCGCCCGCCCCTTCGATTGGGGCGACCCACCCGGCACGGTAGCGCGCGATGGCGCCGTCCAGCGCCGCCCGGTCGCCGAAAGCCTCAGGAATGTCGCCGCCGCTCACGACGTGGCGCATTCCCGTCTCGCCGATAAGGCGCGCCAGCATCCCGCCAGACCGGCCCAGATTCGACGGCACGTGCAGGTCGGTGATGAACCAGAAGCCGAATTGGCAGGTCTCCGCCAGCGCGCGCACTCGGCCGGCCACGCGTGAAAGCCCATTGGCTATGTCAGTGTCGTTCTCCATCTCCATTTCAATCTCCAAAATCGCATTTCTATTTTACTACTTATTTTCACTTCGGTGCGAACTTGCCGCTTTCTTGACATAGTTCCCCATGTTTGATAGATTGTTTTCATCGTTGGACCGACTTGATAGAGGAGCGGAAGCGAGGCAGGCGCGGGCAACCGGGAAAACGCACGCGGCCAATGGCGCTTCCGCCGAAGAGCGCGGGCAATCCCGTACGCCCCCGCCCTGGTCCGCGGGATGACATCCTGCGGACTGTCACAAAATGGCTTTTTGTGGAGCGCTATCGCCGCGCCGTCCATGCCGCCAAGGCAGGGATGCCGCCGGGGGAGAACGCTTTTCAGGGCGATCCGCACCCCAGCTAATCAGGCAAACCCTACAATGAATACCAAGAAGTTTCTGGCAGCGCTCACAATTGCCACGACGTTCGCGACGACGGCGCTGCTCCACGCGCAGGACTCGGCGACGCAGGCCACGGAAAATGCGGAGGCCGCGGCGGCGGAAGCAGTCGCCGATGCCGTTGGAAAAGCCCCGGACCTTTCCAATCCGGACGCCGCCAAGGAATATATCGACAATTACGCCGACAACGTCCAGGAAGACGCCGAATTCAAGGAAAACATCAGGAAGGCCCTTGCGACAGTCCGCCAGGAAAACCGCTACTTCGGCACTTTCTGGGCAATCTTCCCGCCGCTGCTGGCGATCATCCTCGCCCTCATCACCAAGGAGGTCTATTCGTCGCTCTTCATCGGCATAGTTTCGGGTGGCCTGCTATACTCCGGCTTCTCCTTTGAAAAGACATTCGTCCACGTGATGAGCGACGGCTTCATCAAGTCCGTGGCCGACTCCTACAACATCGGCATCCTCATCTTCCTGGTGCTGCTCGGCGCCCTCGTCGCGATGATGAACAAGACCGGTGCCTCCGCCGCGTTCGGGCGTTGGGCGCAGTCCCACATCAAGAGCCGCGTCGGCGCCCAGGTCGCCACGATAGTCCTCGGCATGCTGATTTTCGTCGACGACTACTTCAACTGCCTCACCGTCGGGTCGGTCATGAAGCCCGTGACGAGCGCCAAGAAGGTTTCAAGCGCGAAGTTGGCCTACCTCATCGACGCCACGGCGGCGCCGATCTGCATCATCGCCCCGATTTCATCATGGGCGGCGGCAGTCGCGGGCTTCGCGGCTGGCGCCGGCGCGGAGAGCGGCTTCTCGCTGTTCATCAGCGCCATCCCCTACAACTTCTACGCGATCCTCACGATCGTCATGATGTTCTTCCTCGCCTTCACCGGCTTCGACTTCGGCCCGATGAGGAAGCATGAAGGGGCCGCACTCGAAGGCGTGGATCTCGCCGCGCTCGAAAAGGCCACGGACTCGCTCGCCAAGAACGACCGCGGCCGCGTCTACGACCTCATAATTCCCGTGGTTGTCCTCGTCGCCGCCTGCGTCGTCGGCATGATCTACTCCGGCGGCTTCTTCGGCGAAGACAAGCCGGGCTTCGTCAAGGCGTTTTCCGATTCCGACGCCTCCGTCGGCCTCGTCTACGGCTCGATCTTCGCGATCGTCCTCGCCGTCATATTCTACCTCTGCCGCCGCGTCATCACGTTCAAGGACTGCATGGACGCCTTCCCCGAAGGCTTCAAGGCAATGGTCCCGGCCATCATGATCCTCTGCTGCGCCTGGACGCTCAAGACGATGACCGACTCCCTTGGCGCGAAGGTATTCATTTCCGACCTAATCAACAATTCGGCCGCGAGCCTCAAGATATTCCTGCCAGCGATCATCTTCCTCGTCGCGTGCTTCCTGGCCTTCGCATCCGGCACGTCGTGGGGCACCTTCGGGATTCTCATACCGATTGTCCTGGCGGCCATGCCCGGCGGCCCGCTGACGATCGTCGCCGTCTCCGCCTGCATGGCCGGCGCGGTCTGCGGCGACCACTGCTCGCCCATATCCGACACCACCATCATGGCCTCCGCCGGCGCACAGTGCAACCATGTCGAACACGTCAACACCCAGCTCCCCTACGCCATTGTCGTCGCGGCGGTCTCCTTCGTCTCCTACATTGTCGCGGCGTATGTCGTTGACTGGAAAGTCGCCCTGCCCATCGCCATAGCCCTGATGATCGCGACCCTCTCCGCCATCAAGGTCATTCTTGGCAAGGCCAAATAGCACGTCTTGGCAAAAATGGAGATGGCATGCGCCATGGCCGGGGTTTTTCCCCGGCCTTTTTTATAGCCCGCGCCACATCGGGATTCCCTTGTGGAAAAATCGCGGGCCCGCCTCCGTCCCCGGTTGCCAAACGGGAAAAGCATGGTATAATTGAAGCCATGAACATCGAAATACGCCCAATACTCGCCGCGGCCGCGATTGCATTCGCAACGCACAGTTCCGCCGCAAACGTCGTTTTCGCCCCAGCCCCCGGCGAAGACGCGGCGGATGCGCTACAGGCGCTGATCGACGCGAATCCGAACCGCACGATCGCCATTCCCGACGGCGTATATCTCCTCTCCCACCCGGTATCGACACCGGCGGATCCCAAGCTCGCGGTGTCGCTGGAACTCGCAGACTTCGCCGTTCTGAAGGCGGCGCCGGGATTCCCGGCGCGCCAGCCGCTCGTGAAGCTCGGCGGCACCCATCCGGCCAACAACATCCGCACAGCCGGGAGCGTCTATTCGTTTTCCGGCGGCGTCCTCGACGGATCCGGCGTCGCCGCCGGCATCTGGATCGAATCCGGCCGCGAGACGCGCGTCCGCGACGTGTCGATGAAGAACGTCTGCCTCGGCCTCCGCATCAAGTGGGGGGCCAACAACGGCTCGTCCGACTGCGACATCCGCGACGTGAACATCGTCGGCAACCGGGCCCCCGATTCGCTTGGCGTCCTCGTCGAGGCGCACGACAACACCTTTTCAAACATGCGCATAGCCGATTGCCGCGTAGGGGTCCGCCTCCGCCGCGGCGGCGGCAACCGCTTCACCAACGTCCACCCGCTATGGACCAACCCAGGCGACCAATACGACGGCGGCATCGGGTTCGACGACGGCACTTCCGACAACTCCTACGTCTGCTGCTACTCGGACCATTTCGAAACCGGCTGGCGCTTCCGCAAGAGCAGCGGCAGGTCCGTGATGACGCAGTGCATAGCCTTCTGGTACGCGCCGTCGCCAGGCCACCGCCACGTGGCGATCAAGGCCGACGGGAGGTTTCGCGCGCTCTGCTCCGACATGCAGATCGGCTTCCGTGGCAAGGAGGCCACGAACGCGATACTGGACGCCGGACTTCCGGGCGGCGACGGCTTCATCTCTGACCCGCGCGTTTTCGAGACGCTCCTTAACGATCCCGGGGACGACTTCCGCGACTACCTGCGCGGCCGCGTCCACGGTTTGCTCCCGCCGGCTCCGGACGGCCCCCTCGCCACCGCTTCGCGCATCCCCTCCGCCGCCGACATCTTCGGCGTCCCGCCCGCAGTCGCGCCGGCTGCAGCCGGCCTCCCCGATGCGCTGACGGGCGAAATGGCGCCCGCGCCGGCCTGTCCTGCGCCCGCGCCGGCCTCTCCTGTGCCCGCGCCGGCCTGTCCTGTGCCCGCGCCGGAAGGCGCGGGATGGACCTTCGTCTCCGTGACAAACGGCGTGTGCGATGACGTATGCGCGCCGCCATGCGGCGACGGCGACCTCTCCTACCACTTCCGCTGCCTGTACGACAAGGGCGGCCTAGTCGTCGAAACGGTAGTCCGCGACGACGACATTGCGACAGACACGAGCCCCGAGGGCTCAATCTACTGCCGCTCGTGGGAGGACGACTGCGCCGAGGTCTTCATCGACGGCGAACTGGCGCGGCTCGACGACAGCCGCAAGGATGGCGGCAGGCATCTCTGGCACGGCGGCGAGTTCGTCCTAGTCGCGAACGGGGCGGCCCAAAGCCGCTCCTCAGCCGCGCCCGACGGCTACATCCGCCCGGAGCGCGCCTTCGGCGGCGACCTGCCCGAGTCCAACTGGTGGACCGGCGAATCGTTCATCCTGCCAGGCTACGGCCACGCCGAACGCTTCTACATTCCATGGCGCTCCATGGGCCACGAGTCTGCGCCGGCGCGGATCGGCTTCACCATCTCGCTCCAGGACGACGACGGCGGCGGCGGGCGCGACCACACGCTCTACTGGAGCGGCAACCCCGCAAAGCCCCACCTTGACGAGCGCGCCTTCGGCGTCGTCTCCTTCGAACAGTAGTGGCGGCATACGGCGCCAGCAGGCAGCCCCGTTGCCGATTCTGCGATGGCTCCGGCCGGCGCGCCGGCGGCTTCCGGGTGCCCGCCGGCGCGATTTGTGCTATACTGGAACACACTAACGCAAAACCACCTCGCAATCAAGGAGCATCAGCCCATGTCTGACACGAACAACCACGCCACGCTAGTCTGGAAAATACTATGCGGCTTCGCGCTGGGGACCATCCTCGGCCTCGCCGCGTCACACTTCCTCGGCAAGGATGAAATAGCCAGGATTCTAGCATACGTAGGCCCGTTCGGGTCGGTCCTGGTGTCAATGCTGAAGATGGTCGTCTACCCAATCATCTTCTTCTCGCTCATTCTTGGCGCGGCATCTCTTCCGCTGCGCAAATCAGGACGCGTGGGCGGAAGCGTCATAATATGGTACCTGATGACATCGATCTTCGCGACGATCTTCGGCGTGGCCCTCGCCTACCTGATGAACCCGACAATCCGCTCGGCGACCGAGACGGCCGACCAGTACCTCGACGCCGCCGGCAAAATGGCCGGCAACTCGGGTTCCGCCTCGTTCGGCGAGTTCTTCACGAACCTCTTCCAGAACCCGTTCGCGTCGCTCGCCAACGGGCAGTTCCTACCCATCATCATCTTCTCCATCCTGTTCGGCCTGGCCGCGCGCCACATCATGGACGCGACCCCCGAATCCCAAAGCGAAACTTCCGACATCTCGATGCTGGTCAAAGTCTTCAACGGCGCGCAAAAGGCAGCCTTCAAGCTTATTGACTGGGTGATGCTCTACTTCCCCATCGGCGTTTTCGCGCTTACCTTCACCAACTTCGCGCAGCATGGCGTCCTCCTATTCGGGCCATATCTCCGCATTGTCACATGCGTCATGACCGGGGTTGTGGCCATGATCGCGATAGTCTACCCGCTGGCGATTTTCGCCGTGTGCCGCGAAAACCCGTACCGCATCATGCTGCGCATCCGCCAGGCGCTTCTGACGGCCTTCGTCACGCGTTCCAGCGCCGCGACCCTGCCAGTTTCCTTCGGGACCATGAACGAGATCGGCGTGGATCCCGCGCTCTCCAGCTTCTCGCTGCCCCTCGGCGCGACAATCAACATGGACGGCGTGTGCGTCCACCTGCCGGTTTTCGTGATCCTTGCCGCGAACATGTTCGGAATAGAACTGTCCACGACGCAGCTTGTGACGCTCGTGGTCTCAATCATATTCGCGTCGGTCGGCGCCGGGGGCGTTCCCGGCGGCTCCGTGTTTCTCCTCTTCATGGTGCTTGAGAACCTCGGCCTTTCCGGCGACCAGGTTTCCCTTGTAGTCGCGCTTGCGCTGGGGATAAACCCGATTCTCGACATGTTCGAGACC
>JAFWPM010000277.1 GCA_017509565.1 Kiritimatiellia bacterium
GGCCGCGCTTCCGCGCGGCCGGCCTTTTTTTTTGCGGTCAAGGTATGGTCTTCTAATTCCTTTGCGGCCGAAAATGAATGGCCGACCCAATGCGCATGGCGCAATCGCGCTTGCGGAAATCGACGCCTTGCGCTAAAATGTCAGATATGGAAATTCGGGATGACAATATCGCCGAGGCGAGGCGCACGCTTCGCTTCGGAATGCTGGGCCTTTTCGCGATGATGCTTCTCGCGGCCGCCATCGGCGGGTTGGTCTACCAGCAGGTTGTGCGCGGCGCCAACGCCGCGGCCGCCGCCAATGAAAACTCGACAATCGAGCACCTGCAACTGGCCTTTGTGGTGATGTCGGCCGGCGCGACATCGCTGGTCGCGGCCTTGCGCCCCGACGGGCGCCGGGGCTTCGCGCTCACCGCCGCTTTTTTTCTCAGCATGGCCATCCGGGAGTGCGACGGCTACCTTGATGCCGCGCTCTTCCATGGCTCCTGGTTCCCGTTGGTCATCGCCGTTGCCGTCCTGGCCTGCGCATACGCGGCCACCGGATGCCGCAACGCGACCGCCGGACTCGTTGAGATTGTCCGCGACCGCTCGTTCGGCGTCCTGTGCGCAGGGCTTTCGATGCTTCTCGTCTTTTCGCGCATTCTCGGGCACAAGGACATCTGGCACTCCGTTTCCCGCAGCGTCACGGGCTTCGACGCGCCTATACAGCTCGTCCGCTCAATTAAGAACACCGCCGAGGAGGGCACCGAGCTTTTCGGCTACGCTCTGATATTCTTCTGGGCGGCGTCCTTCGCATTCGCGGCGCTTCGCCGCCGCGGGGGGGCCGGGAATGCGGATTGAGCCCGGACGACGGCGCGGCAGCGTGACGCCCCCGGCTTCGAAGTCACACCAGCACCGCCTGCTTGTCGCGGCCTTTCTGGCCGGATGCCGGGGGAACCTCCTGGAGGACGCCCCCGGCGACCCCGACGACATCCGCGCGACGAAGCGCTGCCTTTCGGCGCTGGACGGCGCTACGGACACGCCGGTGCTTGACTGCGGCGAGAGCGGCTCGACATTCCGCTTTCTCGCGCCGGTGGCCGCCGCGCTCGGCAAGCGCCCCGAATATGTCCTTCGCGGGCGGCTCGGCAAACGCCCCGGCATGCGCTACGACGAACTGCGCCCCGGACTCCACGAACTTCCCGGCGACGTCTCGTCGCAGTTCGCGACGGGGCTGCTTCTGGCGTTGCCCCTGCTGGACGGGGACTCCGAAATCCGCTTTACCTCCCTGCTTGAATCGCGCGGCTACGTTGACATGACCCTCGCGGTACTCGCTGCCAGCGGCATTGCCGTCGAGGAGACCCCAACCGGCTTCCTGGTCCGCGGCGGGCAGCGCTACCGCGCCCCGGCCTCGCTCGTGCCCGAACGCGACTGGTCCGGCGCCTCGTTCTGGCTCGCGATGAACGCTCTCGGCTCCGAGATCGATGTCCGCGGGCTCGACGGCGGCTCGCGCCAGCCAGACAAGGCGATGGGGCGCATCCTCACCTCCTGGGGGCCGGAAATCGACGTCTCCCAGTGTCCTGACATCTTCCCGCCACTGGCGGCAGTGGCCGGCGCCCGCGGCGGCGATACGCGCTTCACCGGGACGCGCCGCCTGAGGATGAAGGAATCCGACCGCGTCGCCGCGATGGCCGACATGCTGTGCCGCCTTGGCGTGGGCGTGGAGGCCGGCGACGACGCCGTAGTCGTCCACGGCCGCGGCGCGCCATACCGCGGCGCCGCCGTTAGGACCTTCGGCGACCACCGCATCGCCATGTCGGCCGCCGTCGCCGCCACCTGCGCCGATAGCGCGGTAGAGGTGGACGACGCGGGATGCGTCGCCAAGTCGTATCCGGGCTTCTTCGAGGTGTTCGCGTCGCTGGACAGGTTCTGACGCGCCATTCCGGCCTTCCCTTCGGCATTGGACTTTCCACTTCGGACTTTCGCACTTCGGTCTCCGACTTTGGTATAATGGATACCGATGATGTCGTTTCCTCTATTTCTGGCAACAAGGTACCTGAAGCCAAACCGCTCCGGGGCGCCCGTCGTGACGCTCCTTGCGGTGCTTGGCGTCGTGCTGGGCGTGGCGATCGTGATCATCGTCCGCGCGGTCATGACGGGCTTCGGCGATCTCTGGCGCGAAAAGATACTGGCCTTCAAGCCCCACATCACCGTTACCTCGCCATACGGGGTCATACAGGACGATGCTGAGCTTGCGGCGAAGATCGCGGCGGCGGAGGGCGTCGAGGCAGTCTCCGCCTCCATCGAGACGCGCGTGATGGTCGAACACGCGCGCCACGTCCAAGCGCCTGTGCTGATTGGCATCGACCCCGATGGCGCCGCGGCGCTGCACCCGGACATCGCCGGGAGCATGGTCGCGGGGACGGCGGACATTTCCGAGGGCGGGGCGCTGATTGGCGAAGACCTAGCATACGCGCTTGACGTAACCGTCGGCGACGCGTTGCTCGTCTATTCGCCGGCAAGCCTTGTCTCGGAGGACGAACTGTACTTCCCGGAGGAAATCCCCATAGCCGGGATATACCGCATGGGGCAGGCGGAGTTCGACGGCGGCTACGTCATAGCGCCGATTGGCTTTGCCCGCGACCTGATGGGGCTTGCGCGCGGCGGCGCATACTCGATTCACGTCAAGACGGCCGCGCCGCAGGATCCAGCCCGCTTCAACGCGGCCCGCGAGGCCGTGGACGCCGCGGTTAACGCCGGGGAGTTCCCGCCGCGCTACAACGTCCGCGACTGGCGCGAGGTTGACCAGGCGCTCTTCAACGCTATTGCGGTTGAGAAGAACATGATGGTCATCCTGCTGATGTTCATAACGGTTGTGGCGATTTTCTGCGTCACCAACACCATCATAGTCGTCACAATCAGGAAAACGCGCGAGATTGGCCTGCTCAAGGCCCTGGGCTTCTCGTCCCGGCGCGTGATGACGGCCTTTGTGCTGTACGGGACGCTCCAATGCGTCGCGGGGACGCTGCTCGGGGTCGGCCTTGCGTGGCTTGTCCTCCACAATCTCCAGGGACTGGTGGACGCCCTGGCCGGGTTCGGGCTTGACGTATTCCCGAAAAGCGTCTACGGCCTGGACAGGATTCCGTGGCGCGTGGTTCCCGGCGAGGTCGTGCAGACCGTCGCGATGGTGATAGGCTTCTGCTGCGCGGCAAGCATCGTGCCGTCGTGGCGCGCGGCGTCTCGGAAGCCGGCGGAGGCGTTGCGGTCATGAGCGTCGAGGCGATCCTTGAGGCCCGCGGCCTCTTCAAATCCTACACGATGGCCCATGGTCGGGTTGACGTCCTGCGCGGCGCCTCGCTTTCGGTTTATCCCGGCGAGACTGTCGCAATCCTCGGGCGCAGCGGCGCCGGCAAGAGCACCCTGCTGAACGTCCTCGGCGGGCTCGACGATCCCGACGGCGGCGAAATCCTGTTCCGCGGCGCGCCCTTTTCCTCCCTGCCCGAGGCGGCGCGCACTAAAATCCGCGCCGCTGGCATAGGCTTCGTGTTCCAGTCGTACCACCTCATGCCGGAGATGACGATCCTCGAAAACGCGATGCTCCCGGCCATGGCGACCGGTCGGCTCGGCCGCGCCGGAATGTACGACCGCGCCCGCGCCCTGCTGCAAAGGGCCGGCCTCGGCGGACGTCTCGCCCACCGCCCACCGGAGCTTTCAGGCGGCGAACAGCAGCGCGTGGCAATCGTCCGCGCCCTTATCAACGACCCCACTCTCGTCCTCGCCGACGAACCCACCGGCAACCTCGACGCCGCCACCGGCGCCGCAGTCCTCGACTTCCTTTTCGAGATGGTCTCCGCGCGCGGCAGCGCCATGGCCATCGTAACACACGACAAGTCCGTAGCCGCCAAATGCTCCCGCCGCGTCACGCTTGAAAACGGCGCCTTCGGGAACGGCGGCGCCGACGCGCCCCCGCCACCTTGCGAACCTCAACAACCAAACCAACCCGACTCCTCAAAATGAATCTGCGCAGAAAAACCGACCAGCGCGTCCAGATGACGCCCGAATCGCTTAGGGAGGACTTCCTCTGGCACCTCCGCTACACACTCGCAAAGGACCGCTCGTCGGCCACCGAGCTTGACTGCTACACGGCCCTGGCCCTCTCCGTCCGCGACCGCCTCGTGGAGCGCTGGATCGTCACCCAGGAGAACTACCACCGCAGCGGCGCCAAGCGCATCGCCTACCTTTCGCTCGAATTCCTGATGGGGCGCCTGCTCGGCAACAACGTCATCAGCCTCGGCCTTGAGGAGGCCTGCGGCAAGGCGCTGGACGACCTCGGCATCGACTGGAACCGCCTGCGCGACCTTGAGACGGACGCCGGCCTCGGCAACGGCGGTCTCGGCCGCCTCGCCGCCTGCTTCCTCGACTCCATGGCCACCATGGGCATCGCCGCCATCGGCTACGGCCTCCGCTACGACTACGGCATCTTCAAGCAGACCATCAAGAACGGCGCGCAGGTCGAGGAGCCCGACCGCTGGCTCGACCAGGGCTACGCCTGGGAAATCGCCCGCCCGGAATACGCCTGCGAGGTCCAGTTCGAGGGTCGCGTCGTGGCCACCACCTCAGGCGGACGCACCGACTGGCGCTGGGTCGATTCCCGCCCCGTCAAGGGCGTCCCATACGACGTCCCGGTCGTCGGCTACGGCGGCGACGTCGTCAATACGCTCCGCCTTTGGCGCGCGCAGGCCACAGACGAGTTCGACCTCCAGGATTTCAACCGTGGCTCATACGTCGAGGCCGTCGAGAGCAAGGTCCTCGCCGAGAACCTCACCAAGGTCCTGTACCCGAACGACAACACCCTCCAGGGCAAGGAGCTCCGCCTCCGCCAGCAGTATTTCTTCGTCTCCTGCTCCGTCCAGGATTCCCTGCGCCGCTTCCGCGAGACGGGCCTCCCGTTCTCCCGCCTCCCCGAGCGCGTCTTCTTCCAGCTCAACGACACGCACCCGACAATCGCCATCCCGGAACTGATGCGCATCCTGATGGACATCGAGCATGTCGGCTGGGATGACGCGTGGAAGATCACCACCTCCTGCATCGGCTACACCAACCACACCATTCTGCCCGAGGCCCTGGAGCGCTGGGGCGTCCCCCTGATGAGCCGTCTGCTGCCGCGCCACATCCAGATCATCTACGAGATCAACGCACGGTTCCTGCGCCTCGTGTCGGCCATGTACCCCGGCGACGTCGCCCGCCTCCAGCGCATGAGCATCATCGACGAGGAGGGCGGCAAGCAAGTCCGCATGGCCAACCTCGCCGTCATCGGCTCCTGCGCCGTCAACGGCGTGGCCGCCCTGCATACGCGCCTCCTCAAGGAGAAGATTTTCCCTGACTACGCCGAGATGTGGCCCGAGAAGTTCAGCAACAAGACAAACGGCGTAACGCAGCGCCGCTGGCTGCTCAAGGCCAACCCGCGCCTCGCCGCGCTTGTCACCAGGACCATCGGCGACGGCTGGATCCGCGACCTGCCGCAGCTCCGTCGCCTGGAGAAGTTCCTTGACAGCCGCTCCTTCGTCCGCGAGTTCCGCGAAGCGAAGCGCCAAAACAAGGAGTCTCTAGCGGCGTACATACGCGACAGGCTCGGCATCGAGGTCGATCCGGCGTCGCTCTTCGACGTCCAGGTCAAGCGTCTCCACGAATACAAGCGCCAGCTGCTGCTCGCCCTCTACATCATCGTCCTCTACAACCGCATCCTCGCCGACCCCGCCGCCGACATCACGCCGCGCACATTCATATTCGGCGCGAAGGCCGCCCCGGGCTACGCGATGGCCAAGCTCATAATCCAGCTGATCCACGGCATCGCGGCCGTTGTCAACGACCACCCCGTGGCCAGCAAGAAAATCAAGGTGGTATTCATGCCGGACTACCGGGTGTCGCTGGCGGAACGCATCATCCCCGCCGCAGACCTCAGCGAGCAGATTTCCCTCGCCGGCATGGAGGCCTCCGGCACCGGCAACATGAAGCTCATGCTCAACGGCGCCATCACCGTAGGCACGATGGACGGCGCCAACGTGGAAATCGCCGAGCAGGTCGGACGCGAGAACATCTTCATTTTCGGCATGACCACCGAGGAGGTCGCGGCGCGCCGCCCCGACTACAACTCCGAGGAAATCTACCACTCCGACCCCGAAATCCAGCTGGCCGTCGACCGCATCCGCCAGAATGTGTTCTGCCTGATGGACCCCGGACTTTTCGCGCCGATCGTGAGGTCGCTGCTCGACTACGGCGACCACTACATGCTTCTCGCCGACATGCGCTCCTATATCGACACCCAGGACGAGATTTCGCGCCTCTACTCGGAGAATCCGGACGAGTGGACGCGCCGCTCAATCCTCAATGTCGCGCGCTCCGGATACTTCTCTTCCGACCGCACGATCGCCGAGTACGCCCGCGACATCTGGAAGGTGTAGCGGGGCTGGAAGTCAGCGGACGTCGATTTCGAATATCGATATGCCGTAGTCCGTGCCGCGCCGCACTCCGGTGATGCGGAAGTGGCGCGCCCGAATCGGCGCGAATGTGTGTTCGGCGCGTCCGGCGGCGGTGGATTCGCACTTGGCGACGGTCCTCCATTCGCCGTTTTCGGCACGCGCCTCCAGCCGGTATTCAGCCGCGCGGGCGTTCTCCCAGTCGATTGCGCACCGCGAGATTGTCCGCTCCCTGCCGAAGTCAAGGCTTATCCATTCGCCGTCTCGGTGGCGCGACCCCCAGCGCGTGCGCGGGTCGCCGTCCACCGCGAAGCGCGGCGCGAGCGAGCCGTTCTCCTCGCCCGACGCGGAGACCTTCGCAAGCCGCGCCAGGTTCACGCTTCCCGGACGCCCGACTTCTATCGCGCATTCGGCGGCAACCGCGCCGGACATGGCCGAAAGCAGGTAGCGCCCGGGCCGGGCGAACTCTATCGTTCCGCCCTTTTGCGCCCTGAAAAATTCCCGAGGCACGGGTCTTCCGGCACTGTCGGTCATGCGCATCCTGACTCCAGTAAGCGCCATTTCCCCGCCGAACTGGTCCTTCGCCGAGATTTCGATCCTGACCGGCTCCCCGGCAAGAGCCACCACGTTCGTGGCCGCGAACTCCAGCGTCGAGACGGCAAGCGCCTCCTCGACGGGCAGGCACCTTGTCACGTCCATGCCGCCCGCCTTCACGGCCACCGCCGCGAAGCCATTCGTCCCCGGGATGAATTCAACGCCTGCGCCGCGCCGCCCCGCCGGGAATTCGCCGTCGTCGCTTGCCCACTCCGCGTCCACGGGCCGCATCGTCGCCCCGCCGTACCACGCCATCACCGACAGCCGCGCCGGCACCCCCTCCTTCAGGACGTCGCGATCCGCCTTGATCGCCAGCCCAAGCGGCGCATTTGTCCCGTCGGCCGGGACTTTCCTCCCGAAAACCCTCCATGAGAAAATCGACACTCCGTACTGCGTGGCCTTTTCAAGAGCCCGCATCCTCACGTACCGCGCCCGCTCCCCGCCAAAGTCCAGGCGCTGCGGCCCCGCGTGCCCGGACCGTTCGCCACCGATTGGCCGCCAGTCGCGGCCGTTCCCCGAACGCTCCAGCGCGTACCGGGCCGCGAAGGAGTTCTCCCAGACGATTTCCGCGCCATACAGCGCGTATTCGGCCCCGAGGTCGATCGTGGCGGTCGATTCGGGGTCGTCGTGCGCGGACGACCAGCGCGTCGTGTCGTCGCCGTCCGTGACGTTGCCGCCGCCAAGCCCGCCCGATTCCGATGATGACACCTCCACGGGCCTCCCCCGCGCGATGTCGCGCATCGCGACGCCTTCCGGGATCAGCGGCGCGGCCGGCAGGTCGGACGCTGCGATGCGGAGCGGCGATGGCGCACGCCCGCCGACAGTCAGGCAGCGCGGCGGCGCGGTGAGTTCGCCCACGGCATTTCCCTTCCCGTCAAAGAATCGGACTGTCCTCGGCCTGTCGCCGGTGTTGTAGGCGGCGAGCGTCCGCCTGCCGTCCGGCGTGACAAAGGCGCGTGCGCACGGCCAGTCGGCGCGGACGGAGAAGTCGGGCGTCCCGTAGTCGAGATGCGAGTGCGTCGCCCAGTAGGTCATGTGGGCCGTGTCGGGCGCCGTCGCCGCCCTGTAGCCGCGCCGCCGCAGTTCGTCGAACACTCTGGCGGCCTGCGCCGGGTCGTGGCGCTGGAGGTAGCTTAGCAGGACGTTCCCCAGCGACTCGTTCCCAACCGGTGGCGTCTCGTCGCCCGCGCGGTTGACGCCGTTTTCAAACCACCCGCCGATTTCCTTTGTCTTCCACATCGTCTCCCAGTCCCATTTGGCGAATTCTAGATCCTCGCTCAGGTAGTCCAGCGCCGGCGTGTTGGGGAGCCACTGGATGGAGTGCATCCAGACCGGGTCGCCCGAGAAGTACGTCCACCAGCCCACGCCGTGGCAGGTGAGGTTGGAGTTGTATGGATGCGCGTATTTCGAATAGTCGATGTTTTCGCGGTCGCGGTCGAACCAGTATTCGGCAATCGCGCGCGCCTCGGAGACGTAGCCGAAGATGCCGGCGTCGCGCATGGCGTCGTCGCCGAGCGCGAGCCCCAGCAGGTACAGCCCGCCCCAACCCTGCATGGCCTCGGACGACGACTCCTGCCCGTTGCCGTTGCCGTCGCCGAGCCCCCCGGCGAAGGAGTGCCCGGCCCACGGGTCGAAGGTGCGCATGAAGGGGAATCGCCTTTCCGCGCGGTCCCAGTTCGCGTAGTCCCGGGCTATGAGCGAGAGCATCGGGCCGAACTTGTCGCGGAAGTCGTCGTCAACCAGGCACAGCAGCGCTCCCGCGTAGGTGAAGTACCCGTAGTGGAAGTGGTGGTCGTTGAAGGTGTCGGAGTCGTATGACGTGCCTTCGCCGACGAGGCCGCCCCACTTCGGGACGTATGAGAAGAAGAAACGCTCCTCGCCGGGCGACCAGGTTAGCCAGTCCTCGAACCTGGCGCGGAGCTTCGCGTGCGCTGCGCGGAATGTCTCGGCGTCGCCGCCTTCCCGCGCGGCCATCATCGCGAAGGCCATCTGGAGCAGGCCCTTGCCGCCCCAGTAGGTGTCGCCGCCGAAAGTGCCGCGCGCGGCGTAGTCGGACGCGAGGTCCCGCATGAGCGCGGCGTCGAAGGCCGGCGCGCCGCTGTAGGCCGCGCCGCGCGCGGCCCCGTCCGGCATCGCCCAGTAGGGCAGCATCCCCGGGAATGGGTAGTCGATGGAGAGCGAATTCCCGACGGCGGCGCGCTGCCTGCCGCGCGGCGTCTGCCACGCAATGCCGGGGATGGTCGCGAAGCCGGGTTTCGTCCCCTTCAGGTGGTGCGGCTGGAAGCCCTGGAGCGCGGGTGGCGACGGCGCGCGCCCAAGCAGGTCCTCGGTCTCGACGTTCCACGTTGTGCGCAGCGTCGCCGTCGTCTCGTCGTAGCGCCACCCGACGCGCGTCGAACGGATGATGGCGTACGCGTATTCCGAGAGCGTCGCGAACGCGGCGCGGTTTGGCGCCAGGCCTACGGCGACAAAGGTCCTGCCGTCGCCCCAGATGCCGTACAGGTCGTCGCCCACCCTTACCAGCCTGCCGCCGCCGTTTTTTTCGAGCGTCGCGGGCTCGCCGCCCTCGAAGGCGACGGACGGGGCCACGCCGCGAAACTCCACCCATGTGAAGGGCGAGCCATGGACGAGCGTCGCGAGCATCCGCCTGCCGGCGGCGTCGCGCAGCTCTAATTCCACATCCCAGTCGTGCCAGCCGGCGACATCCGCCGATTCCGGCGCGAAGTCCCCGCCTCCGGAAATGACGACGGCCGTGCGCTCCTTCATCTCCGTGCCGTCGTCGATCCAGTACGACGGGAAGGCGACGCGCACCCCGTCCGCCCCGATGCGGACTTTCGCCGGGTAGCTCCAGAGGTTCCCCGTCCAGCGGTTGACGAGCGCGTCGGTCCACCAGTCGTTGGTGGGTATTGGCTCGCCCTCCGCGACCCTTGCCGCCATTTCCGGCGTGAGGAAGAGCGGCCTGTTCTGCATGATGCGGCTCTGGTCGCCCCAGTGGCGCGTGGAGCGGGCGAGGCGCCAGGGCGCGTAGGAGGCGTAGCCGCCGGCGCCGCACCCAACGGCCTCCTGGGCCGCGGCCGGGCGCGGAAGCGCCAGCATGGCCACTGCGGCGAGAACTCCCGGATGCCCCTTCATGATTCCCTGACGACGAGCCTTGGTCCGATGACTTCCCGCGCGTATGGCGCGTCCGGGTGCGAAAGGCGCTTCATGAGCAGGCGCACGGCTATGGCGTCCATCCGGCGCACGTCGATCGCGACAGTCGTCAGCGGCGGCGACGAGGCCTTGGCCCAAATCGTGTCGTCGGTCCCGACGACGCGCATGTCCTCGGGGACGCGCAGCCCCGCCTCCCTGATGGCGGCCAGCGCGCCGGCGGCCATTTCGTCGTTCATGCAGTAGAGGCCGCGCGGCTGGGCGCCGTCCGCGAGAATCGCCCGAGCGGCGTCGCGTCCGCCGCGCCGCATGAAGAACCCCGTTGCGTGGCGGATGCGCGCGGGGTCGCCGCCCGCCTCCCTGATGGCCTCGCAAAAGCCGGCAAGCCGCCTGTTGGAGGCCAGGTCCTCGGGGTTGCCCTCGATTACCGCGATTGTCTCCGGCGCGAGGCCGAGCGAGAGCAGGTGGCGCGCCGCGAGCCGCCCGATTTCCAGGTTGTCCACGCGGACGCCATCTACCGGGAGGTCTCCGGCATCGTGGTCCAGCACGACGGCCGGCGGCCCCACGCGCAGCAGCCGCGCGAGCGTCACCGGGTCGAAGGCCCCCATGTAGATCATCGCGTCGGCATGGGCGCGGCGGACAATCCCCGGCATTGCCGACGGCGGCTCCTCGCCCACCGCGATTGCAAGCAGGTTCGAGCGGGTTCCGCCCAGTTCGTCCCAGAGCCCCGAAATCATTTCCTGGTGGTAGATGCCGTAGCTGCGCGGGTTGAGGACCCGAGAGAACAGCCCGACGGTCAGAGACCTCTCCTCGGCGGCGGCCGCGGCCGCCGCGCCGCGCTCGGCGGCGAAGTTGCCCTGCGCGCGCACCGACACCACGAGCCCCGCCTCCTTGAGGTCGTCAATCGCCTTCATCGCCGTGAGGCGGTTCGCGCCCCACGCGGCGGCGATTTCGTTGAGCGACGGGAGGCGCGACCCAGGCGCTATCGCGCCCGTGCGCAGCTTACGGCGCATGTCGTCGGCGATCTTCTTCCAGAGATAGTCCTTTGCCCGCGAGGCGGCCCCGCGCCCCGGCCTTGCCGCCGCCGGGTGCTTCGCGCGCCGGGAGGCGGCGGATGCCGCCCCCCTGGCCGCTTTGCGTGTTCCTGTGTTTCGTGGCATCGTTCGTCAGCGCATGATGAGAACCGTCGGCGCGGAGCCGACCTCCAGCGTCCCGGCCCCGGTGAGGATGCCGAGCGTCGATGATGTGTGGCTGCCGGTGTATTTCACGCCGTCAATCGTCAGCGCCTGCACCTTGAGCGTCCTGCCGCCAAGGTCGATCTTGACGTTGGATGACGCGGGGATCGCAAGCTCGCCGATGCTGGCGTTGGCGTCAAGCCTTATGCGCGCGCCCGCCATGACAGTCCAGTCCGTTGTCCCGTTCGATGCCGGGAAGGGCTCCCAGTAGGTGAGCGTGAGGCTGCTGGGCGTCGTCTCGTTGCCCGTGGGGCCGTTTTCAACGAGCGTGAAGTGCGCCTCGTATGTCGCCTGGTCAACCTTTGCGCCATTCAGGTGGATGCGCTCGTCGTCGAAGAGCAGTTTGTAGGCGTCGTCCCTCCACTCTTCGGCCGCGTTGAAGGCGTAGGAGCAGGCCGGGCGGATTACACCCTCGCCGCTCACGGAAACGAGGTTCATGTAGGTCGCGCCGCCCCAGGTCCCGCAGACCGCGCCGGCGTCGCCGAGCTTTGCGTTTCTGATCTGCGACGAATAGACCTGCATCGTCCCGTTGCCGACAAGCGTGCCAGTCGATGTGACCGCCGCGTTGGAGACGACTGTGTTCGCGACTGCCAGGTCGTTGATCGCGTTGTTTAGGGCGTCCAGGATCAGCACCGACGCGGTGGTGTTGAGCGTCGCGGGTTCGCCGCCCTGCCATGCGCCGTTCAGGTAAACGTAGTCGAAGGCGCTCGCGAAGAATGTGCCAGCCTTGAAGGCCGCGACGGCGCCGTCCTTCACGATGGCGAATGCGTAGTGGTAAAGTGCCCCGGACGAGGGGAGCGAAGCGACCTTCGTCGCGACGCCGCCGCTCACGGCCACGACTTCGCCCTTTGCGACGATGTTCGCCTCGGTGACGGCGCCGGTGTCGCAGGCGACATAGATGCTCGCCTCGGCGTCAATCGCGGATATCGTCGCCGTGAGGGTGGCCGTGTCGGC
Organism: Kiritimatiellia bacterium; assembly: GCA_017509565.1. GTDB lineage: Bacteria > Verrucomicrobiota > Kiritimatiellia > RFP12 > JAAYLN01 > RGIG5952. Next base: position 12,379 of record JAFWPM010000277.1, read on the forward strand.
CGTCGAGGTGGCGTTCACCGCCGAAATGCGGTTGTCCGAGACAACGGGGTCGTATGAGATGGTCACGGCCGAGCCTGATGCGTCCACCGCAAAGTGGGTCTCCCACTGCTCGTCCGTGATGGCGGCGCCGTCGAGGACTATGTAGCCCGGTGCGACAAGGACAGACTTTGCGCTCGCAGCGTCCGTGACGCCATTGTTGCTGCCCACGAACGTGAACGACGACGCCTTGCCGGGAAGGAAGTTCACGAAGGTCTTGTCGGCGGCATTCTGGTAGGTGCCGGGAGGATAGACGCCGAACCACTGGTCGGTGCGCGTCGTCGTGAGCGCGGTGCCGTGGAGCGAAAACACGACTGGATCCGTCAGAACGATTGTCGCGATGGAGACTGTCGAGTTGGAGAAGACTACGTCGGATGAGACGTTGCAGTCGCCGGAAAGCGCCAGCGTCGCGCCGTCGAAGTGGTCCTTGTCCGTGATGGCGAGGATTCCGGAATAGTTGGCGTTCTTTCCGAACCAGCGGGTGTCGGTGCCGGCGACCGGGGCGGCTGCGGTCTCTTCGCCGTCCTTCAGCCAGTTCGCGGCATCGCCGAGGTTGTTGTCCTCGCCGACGTATTCATAGACGTCCGCCAGGTCGCCATAGTCGCCGCACGCCGCCATGACGCGCTTCGTCACTGCGGCGCTCGCGGTGTATTCGCCGTTGTAGAGGAGGAATGCGCGGATGAAGTTGTAGCCCTCCCCCAGCGCGAGGGTGTCGTGTACGGTGGCGGTCGCGGAGACCGTTTCTCCCTCAGTGGCCGTCGGCCAGCTGGAGAACGTCTCGCCGTAGTCGCGCGTCCCCTGGACGAAATAGACCGTGGCGTCGCCGCCGGAATACTTCGTCACGGCCACGGTGACCTCGACTTCTCCGTTCTGAACATCGCCGGCCGACGGCGCTCCAAGTCCCCAGCCATCGATCGACTTCATGGATATTGTCGTCGTGCCGTCGCCGTTGTCGGTGTAGGCGAAGTGCGTGTTGAACGTCGCCTCGTCGATGGCCTGGCCGTTGTAGCGGATGTATGGCGTGTTCGCGGCGGGATTCGAGAAGAACCAGAAGGGGTTTGCCGCGATGCTGGACTGGTAGGTGAACGACGCCGCGCGGGCGGAGCCATCTACGAAGTTGAGGTAGCTGCCCGTGTTCTGCCAGAATCCGTTATTCCCGGACCCGGTGTCGATTATGGCCGCGTCCGAAATCGTCAGCGTCGAGCCGGCGTACTGGGCCGCGACGAGCGTCCCGCTCACAGTCCCGCCGTAGATTGCGGGATGTTCCACGCCGCTGTTGCCGAACTGGATTTCGCCGCCGATCGACCACGAGCCGCCGTTCTGCAGCGTCAGTGAAGCGGGAATGCGGTAGTTGCCATTCACCGTCACGGCCGCGCCGGCGATCACGACGTCGTCCGTCTCGGCCGGGGCGCGGCCCAGATCCCAGTTGCCGGCCGTTGCGTAGTCGCCGTTCCCGGCGCCGCCGGTCCACGTGATTGTGTCGGCGTTGAGCGCGAATGCGCCTAGCATTGTTGCCAGTGTTGCGCATAGTGCCTTTGTGTTCATGGTGTTTTCCTTGTTGGGGTTATTTGTGGGAATTGGCGAATGCCCGCTAGTCGGCGACGTACTCCACGTCGTCGATGTAGAAGGTCTTGACGGAGCCCTGCCCGCCGAAGCTGAAGCCGAAGCCAGTCTTGATGCATGAGAGATCGACGCCTTCGAGGTCGATGCGGTAGCGCGTCCAGGCTTCGGTGAGCACGATGTCCTTGAATGATGCCTTGCCGCTGTCCGGGAACTTCCGGTCGGGGCCGATGCCGCCCATGTGGAAGGAGACCCTTTCGCCGCCGGAGGCGCCGCGCGCCCAGAATTGCAGATGGCGGGCGTTAGTCAGGTTCACTCCTCCGGCCGCGTCGCCCCAGTCGCCTGCCGGACTCTGCCAGTTGAGTCCGGCCCAGCCTTCGGGGTCGCGCCACTTGACTTCCATGCACGTTTCGCCCGAATGCGGGTTTCGTGTGCACTTGTCATCGACGGCGAGTCTCGACACGTCGCTGCCCATCCAGCCTGACGGGATCCACGGCGACGCGGGGCCGTTCTTGTAAACCGCGCATGGCATCGGAGCCGGCGCAAGGGGGATTTTCGCGGCTGGACCGGCGCCGAGCATCGGGCGGTTCGCGTAGGCGACCGCCCCCTTGCGGCGCCCGTCCCGCCCCAGGTCGTAGACGTGGCAGTAAAGGCGGAACTTCCCGCCGCCGGGGAGCTTGACCGTCGCCTCGGGCGTCCCCTGGCCGGAGACGATCGCGCCCTCGATCGGTGCCGGGAGCGATATGCCCGTCCCGTTGAGGCCGTATTCGGAGCACTCGGGAAGCAGCGACCAGACGTATTCGAGGGCGTCGCCGTCGGGGTCCGAGGCCGAGACGCGCGCAGTGGCGGTCGCGCCTTCCGCCGGCTTTTCCGTGGAGAGCGCCATCGCGGGCCAGACGTCGGCGAGGGCGGCGATTTCGTCCGCCGTCCCGCCCGCCTCGCGCGCGGCCGCGACCTTCGCCTTGTAGATTTCGGAAATTGGCGTCAGCGTCGGCGCGTGGTTGGCGGGGTGGCCGCCCCAGTTCTTCTCCGAGAGCGCAATCGCGGCCTCGGTGAGAGTTTCGTCCGGCAGCTGGAGTCCGAACCACGTAGGCGTCGCCTCCACCTTGTAGCCCCAGGTGAAGGCGTATGTCCCAAGGCACCGGCCCCTCTCCGCGCCGTCCGGCAGCGCCGCCGTGCGCAGATACCAGCCAACCTTCTGCGTGGAGGACAGCTCATAGGGCGAGCCGAAGTCCGCCACGCCTATCCATTCGGCGTTGTGGTCGCTGTGGAGCGGTGGCCCGAACTCCGTCACCATGTATGGCTTCGTAAAGCCGCATTCGCGAAGCCGCCGCGGAAGACTCGGCGCCCCGGCGTAGGAATTGATCCCCACGAGGTCGAGATGCGGGCACATCTCGTCGATCAGCGCCATCTTCTCCGGCCAGGCCTCGACCAGCACGGCCATCACCGGATGGTTCGGGTCAACCTCCTTTATGCGGCGCGCGAGGTCGTCGATGTAGGCCCACAGCGCGCGGCTGTGAGGGCGGTGCGACTCCATTTCGTTGCCAATCGCCCACATCAGCAGCGCCGGGTGGTCCTTGCCGGCGCGCACCCGCTCAAGTATCTTCCGCGTCTGCTCCTCGTTCTTTTCCCTGTCCTCGTAGGTGAAGTACTCCGTCGAGTGGAGCCAGTGCCCGAGCGTCACGAGCAGCCCGTTGCGTTCGCCCTCGTCGAGCTCCGCCATCATCTCGTCGCTGCCCCATGTGCGGAAGGAGTTCGCGCCAAGCGAGGCGAGAATGGCCTTTGAGCCGCCGCCGCCGGCGCCGCGCGCGATGAACGGTTTTCCATCTACTGTCAGCCGCCAGTCGCCGGGCGTCCCGGCGACGCGGACCACGCGCGGAGCGGCCGCCAGCGGTCCCGCCAGCATCGCCAGGGCCAGGGCCAAAGTTGTCGCAACTATTCTGTTCATGGGTGGAATGCGTTAATTGACTTTGCAGTAATTATAGTTGAAAAATCGATTTGTGTCAATAGTTTTTTGGTCTACAACTGGTATATTTTTATTTTGCGCCGCCGCCCTTCGCCCTTCGGACCTTCAGACCTTCGCCCTTCAGACCTTCACCCTTCGACCTTCGGACCTTCGCCCGAGACTGGCGCGCGGCGCCGATTTCGTGTACAATGTTATTAGATATATGGAACGTATCTCGACTGAACTTAACAAGAAGGACGTCGCATTCGACAACAACCTCCGGCCCCTGTCGTTCTCCGACTTCTCCGGCCAGGCGAAGGTCCGCGACCGCCTTGAACTCGCCGTCCAGGCCGCCAAGCAGCGTGGCGAGCCGCTTGACCATGTCCTCCTCTCAGGCCCCCCGGGCCTCGGAAAGACGACCCTCGCCTTCATTCTCGGCCGCGAGATGGGCGTCTCCGTGAAGACGACCTCGGGCCCGGTGATTGACAAGCCTGGCGATCTCGCCGGCCTCCTTACGAGCCTCCAGCCGGGCGACATTGTCTTTATCGACGAAATACACCGGATGCAGCGCTCCGTGGAGGAATACCTCTATTCGGCCATGGAGGATTTCCGCATCGACATCATGATCGACCAGGGGCCAAACGCCCGCTCGATCAGGCTCGACCTCCCGCGCTTCACGCTTGTCGGCGCGACGACGCGCTCCGGGCTGATATCCGCGCCGATGCGCTCCCGCTTCGGCCTCCAGAACCGCCTCGACTACTACGACGCCCCGGAGCTCGCCAAAATCGTCAAGCGCTCCGCAGGCAAGCTTTCCGTTGAGATTGACGACGAGGGGGCGCTTGAAGTCGCCGCGCGGTCGCGCGGCACACCGCGAATCGCCAACAACCTCCTGCGCCGCGTCCGCGACTACGCGCAGGTCCGCGCGGGGAACCGCATTTCAAAGGATGTCGCGGCCTCCGCGCTTGAACTTCTTGAAATCGACCCGCACGGCCTCGACGAGATGGACAAGCGCTTGCTGGAGACTGTCATCTACAAGTTCGGCGGCGGGCCTGTCGGGCTTGGTACGCTCGCTGTCGCCGTGGGCGAGGAGGCCGACACCATCGAGGAGGTCTATGAGCCCTACCTCATCCAGGAGGGCTATCTGGAGCGCACCCCGCGCGGCCGCGTCGCCACGCGCCTCTGCCGGGAGCGCATGGGCGTCGCCGAGCCTTCCGGCCACTACTCGCAGGGCGAGTTCGGCTTCTAGCGCCGTCCGGACCCTTCGGCCATACGCCATGAGCCAGCCCGCTGCCAGCAATCTCGTAATCGCCGGCGCCACCGCCACGGGAAAGAGCGCCGTGGCGCAGCTGATTGCCGAGCGCACCGGCGCCGCCATTGTCTCCGCCGATTCGATGCTCGTCTACCGCGGCATGGATGTCGGCACCGCCAAGCCGACCACCGGGGAGCGATGCCGCGTCCGCTACATAGGCCTCGACTGCGTCGCCCCGGGCCAGCGCTTCTCCGCCGGGGAATGGCTTGAATGCGTCCGGCGCGGCGTCGCCGCGCTCCCGGCCGGCACCCCGCTTGTCGTCGCCGGCGGGACGGGCCTTTACATACGGGCCCTGCTTGACGGGCTCGACGCGCCGCCGGCCGACGATTCCGTCCTCGAC
>JAFWPM010000278.1 GCA_017509565.1 Kiritimatiellia bacterium
GCCTGTTTGGCATGTGGCCGTTGATCAGCAGGTACGCGACATCGATGAAGCGCGACTTCTCGGCGAGTTCCTCCACCGGATAGCCGCGGTAAAGCAATATCCCCTTTTCGCCGTCGAGGTAGGTGATTGAGCTCTGGCAGGAGGCGGTGTCGTGGTAGCCGTAGTCCAGATTGACGTAGCCAGTCTCATTGCGGAGCCGCCCGGTGACGTCTATTGCGGGGTCGCCGTATGTGCCGCGCGTTATCGGCAGCTTGACCGGGGCCCTGTCCGGGAGGTTCAGGATGGCGTCGCCGCAAAGGTCACATGCCATCATTCGCCGCCTTTCTTCCGCAGTTCCCTGACGGCGGCGTCAATGTTCACGAAAAGCGATTCCAGCTTGTCGGTCGGGACGCTGGAGAAGGCCACGCGGATGAGTCCGTCGAGCATTATCGTGCCTGTGGAGTACTTGGACACGAGAAGCGACCGCAGTTCGTCGGCGTCCACGCCAATCGGCTTGACGCACATGAAATAGCCGGAATTGAAGGGCATCGCCACGAACGATTCCCTGAATTCGCGGTGGCGCCGCAGGATCGACTTGACGGTCCGGTAGCGCTTTTCGAGCGTCGCGTGCTTTTCGCGCTTCTCCTCGGCGTAGCGCGGGTTGGCGTACGCGGCGAGAAGAAGGCGCTGCGCGATGTTGCTGGACGAGGAAATCGTGCTTCTCACAAGGCCGCCGGCCTTGTCCTCAAGGGCCTTGAGCTGGTCCCTGGACAGGCCCTTCATGCCGAAGGTTATGAAGCCTATCCTGAAGCCCCAGACGTAGTCCTCCTTCGTGGCGCCGTCGAGCTTTATGGCGAGGATGTTCTCGTGCAGCGCGGCCAGCTTAGCGAATATCGACTCGCGGGCGACCCCCTTTTCGTAGACAAGGCCGAAATAGGCGTCGTCCACTATCGCCGCGATGCGCTTCCCGGCGCGGGCGGCCTCAAGGAAGACCGCGCATATCGCCTCGGCCTCCTCCTCGGTCGGGGTGTAGCCTGTCGGGTTGTTCGGGAAGTTCAAGACGACGATTTTCTTATCTCCGCGCGAAAGCAGCTTACGGCGAAGGCCCTGCACGTTGAAATGCCGCCCGCGGAATGTCGGGAAGGCGTCGAACGTGGCGCCAAAGGCCTCTGTGAATATCAGGTCGTAGTTGTCCCAGTAGTAGTTGGGGATTATAACCTTCTCCCCGCGCCCGACGACCATCTGCGCGGCCATGAACAGGGCGTGCGTCAGCGCGTTCGTCACCACAGGCACGCTGTGCGGCACCCCGGCGAGGGACGGGTTTTTCTCAATCTGGGCCTGCTGCCAGTACTTGCGCAGGTCGGGGAGCCCGAAGCTCGGGGCGTAGAGGAAGGATGCCGGCGGTATGGCGAGGAGTTCGGAGAGGCACTTGAGGTGGAGCGGCGATCCGTCGTCCTCCTTTGCCGTGCCCAAAGTGGCGTTAATCTGGCATCCCTTTGCATCAACGCCCTGCCCTAGAATGCCGTGATGCGGAAAATATGCGCGGAGACCGCGCTCCGAGAGCAACGACGCCGCCATACACCCGTCTTTTGAAAGGATGCTGTTCAGTTCGCCGGCAAGTGGGTTTAAAGGTCGCCTTATCATGTATCTACTCCAAAAATCGAAGAAAACATGATACCAAAGTTTTGCGCTTCCGTCAAAAATTTGGTAGAATCTTTGGCGGATTGACAGAGTTCCAGCCATGAGTTCCACCGACCACATACGCAATTTCTGCATTATCGCGCACATCGACCACGGCAAGACGACCCTTTCCGACCGCATTCTCGAACTGACGAATGCGATTGACCAGCGTCTCATACGCGAGCAGACGCTCGACGCCATGGACCTTGAGCGCGAGCGCGGGATTACCATCAAGAGCCACCCGGTGTCGATGCAATACGAGGCGAAGGACGGGCAAAAATACCTTTTCAACCTCATCGACACCCCGGGGCACGTCGATTTCGCCTACGAGGTCTCGCGCTCGATGCGCGCCTGCGAGGGCGCGATACTCGTCGTCGACGCCACGCAGGGCGTAGAGGCCCAGACCGTTGCCAACACCTACCTGGCCGTCGACAACAACCTTGAAATCGTCGTCGCGGTCAACAAGGTTGACATGCCCGGCGCGGACCCGGACGGAGTTTCAAAGCAGATCGAGGATCTCGTCGGGATCCCGGCGGAGGAGCACATCAGGATTTCAGCCAAGACCGGCGAGAATGTGCGAGAGGTTCTGGAAGCCGTCGTCGCGAAGGTCCCGCCGCCAAAGACTGCTCCCGGGGCGCCGCTGCGGGCGCTCGTCTTCGACTCCCGCTTCGACATCTTCCGCGGCGTGGTGATCTACCTGCGAATCGTGGACGGCTCCATCAGGGCCGGAGACTCCGTCACCCTGATGTCAAACGGCATCGGGACCCCGGTGCGCGAGGTCGGCGTCTTCAGCCCGGACCAGAAACCCGTCGAGTCGCTTTCGGCAGGCGAGGTCGGCTACATAGTCGGGACGATCAAGGATCCGAAGGACGTCCGCAATGGCGACACCGTGACAAACGCCCACGACGGCGCGGCGGAACCACTTCCAGGCTACACCGAGGTGCGGCCGATGGTGTTCTGCGGCATCTACCCCGTCGCCTCGGATGAGTTCGAAAAGGTCAGGCAGGGGCTTGAAAAGCTCCACCTCAACGATCCCGCCTTCACCTTCCACCCGGAAAGTTCAGTGGCCCTCGGCTTTGGCTTCCGATGCGGCTTCCTGGGCCTGCTGCACATGGACATCGTCCAGGAGCGCCTGCGCCGCGAATTCGACCTCGACATCATCAACACCACGCCATCCGTGGTCTACAAGGTCATTACGAGCGACGGCGCCATGGTAGAAGTGGACAACCCCGTGAAGCTGCCGGACGTCACGCGCATCGCCGAAATCCAGGAACCAATCATCAAGGCCACGATCATCTGCCCCGGAGACAACATCGGCGACATCATGCGCCTAGTAACGGAGAGGCGCGGCGAAATCATCGCGACGGAGAGCGTCGACGCCAAGCGCGTGATGCTCACCTGCACGATTCCGCTCAACGAGATCCTAATCGACTTCCACGACACGCTGAAGTCCATCAGCCGCGGCTACGCCTCAATGGACTACGAGCCGCATGGGTACCAGAAGAGCGACATCGTGAAGCTCGACATTCTCCTCAACGGCGAATGCGTCGACGCCTTCTCGTGCATGATCCACAAGGACAAGGCCGTCGCGCGCGGCCGCCAGATGTGCAAGAGCCTCGCCGACACCATCCCGCCGCACATGTTCAAGATTCCGGTCCAGGCCGCGATCGGGCGCACGATTGTCGCGCGCGAGGACATCCGCCCGTTCCGCAAGGACGTGCTGGCCAAGCTCTACGGCGGCGACGTGACCCGGAAGCAGAAGGTTCTCAAGAAGCAGAAGGAAGGCAAGAAGCGTATGAAGGAGTTCGGCCAGGTTAACGTCCCGCAGTCGGCCTTCATCGCGGTTCTCAAGGGCGGCGGCGAGGAAAAGTAGCCGCCGCCAGGGCCTACTCGGCCACATTCCCCACGCGGATGTCGCGGACTACTATTCCCGCGCGCCGCGCCGGCATGAGTCGGAACTGGACGTAGACGGCCGTCAGTTCGACGGGGCCGTCGGCGTCGACCAGGCGCCGCATGGGCAGCGAGGCGGTCTGCCAGTTGTCCGGGTCGCCATCGGTGGCGCCGCCAGCGATTTCCGGGCCGAGGTACTTCGAGCGCCGCTCGACGCCGTCGGCGCCGCGCCACGCGACCCGGACCTGGAAGGCGGGCGGCGGCACGTCGAAGGCGCCGAGCGCCGTCATTCCCCCGTTGAAGTCGAAGGCCAAGCCGGCCGCGGACGGGTCTTCCACCATGACCGGTTCGGGAAGCGCAAGGCGCGCGCCGGCCCAGTCCTTCGTGGCGTCGTCGGCCGTGATTTCCAGCCCGCCGCCCCGCAGCAGAGTCTTCGCGCCGCCCCAGGGGGAGGCTTTCAGGCGCCAGACGGCCAGCGGCGACGGGTCCGGCACCTGCGCCGAAATCGCCGCGACAATCGGGATGGCGACGCCGCAGGCGCTCTCGACGTCGATCGTCGCGATCGTCTTTTCCGGGTGCGGGTTGTCCCAGCGCAGGACGCAGAAGCCCCTGTTTTCGGAGTTGCGCCAGCCGATGCGGCACCGCGCGGTGGCGGCGGCCCTCTTGCGCCCATCGATCCACCAGTCGTCAATGTCGCGCCGCGCGACGACCGGCACGGTCTCGTCCGTGCCGTCCGCGTAGTGCACGACGTAGCGCATGATTTCGGTTTCGACGCCCTCCAGCCAGGCGCCTGCGTGAAGGAAGAACAGGGCCTCGGCCTTCAGCCCGGCGTCGATGCCGCGCACGGCCTCCGGCAGGTACGGCAGCTTCTCCGAGCGCAGCATGACGCACGCCCTGTCGTCGTTCTGGTCGGGGCGGATGAAGTCGAAGGGGACGCCATTGCAGTCCGTGACGCCCCACGGCGCGTTGCGCAGGCAGTTCTCCCCCTGGTCGGTCCAGCCGCCCTTGCCGTCGCCGGCCACGGAATCGACGAAGGAGCGGTTCGCGACGGCGCGCAGATCGAGGAAGCGCATCCGCGCCGGGTCGGTCTTGAAGGCGCTGGCGGCGGTCTTGGGGCGCCGCGCGGCGAGCCATTCCGCGGCGCGCACGGAGACGGATTCGTAGGTCTCCGCCTCGGCGGCGGGGAGCGGCGATCCGCGCAGGACGACGGGAGATTCGGGCTCCATCAGCAGGAGCGCCGCGCCGTCGGCGTCGCGCCCGAGGACCTCGCGCGTCGCGGCGTTCGCCAGCGATGCGGCCGCGAAGCCGGGTCCGGGAACGAAGCGGACGGCGCGGGGAGAAAGCCCGTGCAGAGTCAGGATGAATGCGGTGTCGCCGTTTTCGCCGCGCCCGGCGTGGACTTCAAGGTCGCCGATCTCCTCGCCGGTCTCGAAGTCCGTCGCGGAGCACGACGGCAGGATGCCGGCCCCGGCGGCCAGGTTCGCCAGCAGGCGGGCCTCTTCGGCCCGCGACAGGCGTACCGCGACGTACCGGGCGCGGCCGCTCCCGATCGCGCGCTCCAGCACGGCCGGGGTGCCGTCCGGAAGCGCGGCCGCGACGGTCCAGCCATCCATGGCCGCGACGGCGCGGTACGGCGCGCCCTCGTATTCGACGCCGTCCAGGACGAACCGCGCCGGCTCCCCGGCGAGCTTCTCGCCGAGCGCGATGCCCAGCGTCGCCGCCGGATCCCTGCGGTTCGACCATTCGTCGAGCTCCATTGTCTCGGGTCCCACCACGAGTTCGCCGCCGCGCGCGGTCCACTCCAATAGCGCCGGTACGGTTCCAGCGTAGGTCGCGTCGATCCCGGACGCGACGAGGAATCGGTAGCCTTCGAGCCGGCCTTCGGGAATCTGCTCCTCGAACACCGCCGCCATGGGAAGGTGCGCGGCCATAAGGGCCTCGGCCGACGCGCGGGTGAAATTGTGGTTGCCGTGCCCGGCGGCGGCGCCGAGCCGCTCGGTCGGCATCGAGAAGAGGAATGCGGCGCGCTCGCCGCGCGGAATGCCGCGCTCGCGCGGGTTCATGACATCCTCCACGAACGAGATTTCGCGGCGCGCGTCGAGGAGTCCGGCGAATGCCGACGCCTTCGTCGCCGCCGGGTTGAGCGCCACGTAGGGGAAGGTCTCCGCCATGCGCTCCGGGCCGTCCGCGCCGGAAAAACGCGGGTCGTCGAGCCGACGGTCCCACTTGAAGTAGTACGAGGCGTTGAGCCCGCGGGAGTAGTGCAGGAGAGGCTTGGCGCGGTGGCTTTCGCGCGTATGGCCGAGGTAGGTTTCGCCGTCGATGATCGGCTTGCCGTCCGCGATGGCGCGCAGGAGACATGCGTCGAAGGCCGTCCCCCCGCCCGTCGGCGCCATCACGACGCCGCATTCGCGGTTGGCGCGCAGGACGTTGACGCCGCCGAAGGAGGCGTTCGAGGGCTGGAAGCAGACCCGCGCGCCGGGGACGACCTGCCGTATGGTCTCCGCCCCGAGGTGGATGCCGGACGCGAAGACGCGCTCGCGGAACTTGATCCACTCCACGCCGAGCCCGGGGCACTCGTTGGGGTGGCGGAAGTCCGCGGCCGCCTCGAACGACCCGTAGCGCGAACCCCAGGCCGCGTCCATCGCGGCGGCGTCGCCGGCGAAGACCTCCCCGAGATGGCGGGCGAAGGCGGCGCGCGACGCCGGCGACACTTCCTCGTACGTCGGCTCGTTGAAGAGTTCGTATGCGTATGGGGTGGCGCCGTGCGCCTTGAGTTCCTCGGCGCCGGAGCGCCACATTTTCGCATAGAGGGCGCGGCCCTCGGGCGTGACGAGGCTGTAGGGCATGAAATGGCCGGCCCCGCCCTCGGGGATCGCTTCGCGCGAGGGCTCCCGCCCCTCTTCGTATTGCATGCAGCCGTGCGACCAGCGCGCACACGTGAAATCGACAATCGTCGGCAGCCCGGACAGCCACCATTTCGCGGCGATGTCCCAGTCAAGCGCCTTCCGCCCCTGCCAGACCTTGGCCTCTGGGCGGAACGCGCCCAGCCACGTCAGCGACACTTCGCCGCCGACGGAATCGAAGCCAAGGCGGTCGAGATACGCGCGGTCGGGCGGCGTTTCGTAAATCCAAGCGTCGGCTGCGTCGTAGCCCTCCGTGTGGCGGTAGTCCTTCGCCGACGGATGGTGGTAGATGATCGTGCCAAGGAGGTAGCGGCTCCGGCCGTTCACGACGAAATTGCCGTCCGGCGCAATCGAAAACCCGGAAGTGCGGCCTAAAAGGCCGCACGCATCAGCTTGGCTGGCAGCATAGCCGGAGCCTGCCGCAAAAACACCGCAGGCCAACAAAAACAAACGAAACACAAAACTAGGGAAACCGTATTTCACCACTCAACCACCAAACTTGCCAGTCCTCAACTTGACAGCGCGGCCCTCTGGCCGCGCGAACCTTTCAACCCTTCAACCTTTCAACCCTTCAACCCTTCAACCCTTCAACCTTTCAACTTTTCAACCGTTCTACGGCCACATGGGAAGATCCGGCAGTCCGCCTTCGCCGATGACGGTCAGCGGCTTTCGGGCGAAGATTTCGTGCGCGTTGCGGACGATGTCCGCGCACGTGAGGTCGCGCCGCCGCCTGACCGTCTTCGGATTGCCCCTGAAGCCGAGTTCGTAGTTGAACGCGCCGGCGTAGCCGATGGATTCTAGTCCGTCCATGAGCGAAGGCCAGTCGATTTTCCCCTCGCCGGGGAGCCAGTGGCGTTCGTTCACGAAATCGTAGTCGGAGATGTGCGTGGCCGCGATCTTCGGTCCAAGCGTGGCGAGAAAATGCGTGTGCGTCTCCCTGAGCAGGTGGTTCACGTCGAAGCAGACGCGAAGGCGCGGATCGGAGGCGACGATGTCGGCAAGTTCATCCGAGGTGTTGCCGAGGCACGAGCGCGGAAGGTCCTCGACGCAGATCGTCACGCCCTCTCGCGCGCCTGCCTCCGCAAGCGCCGCCATCGATTCCTTAGCGCGCGCGAGGCGCTCGGCCCTGTCGGCGTCCTCCACCGGCTCCAGGCAGGCGTGCACGACGGCGAGGCGCGCGCCCATCGACGCGGCCACGCCGACGTAGTGGGCGTGGACCTCGGCCGTGCGGCGGCGCACGGCGGCGTCGAGCGAGGCCGGATCGATGTCCACGTCCGTGTAGAAGGGGAGATGGAACGAGCGGATTTCCACGCCGGCGTCGCGCGCCTTCGCGGCGAAGCCGGCGTAGTCCATGGCCGCGTATTCGCGGCCCGGCAGAGAGACCTCGAAGCAATCGATTCCGGCGCGCGCGGCCGAGTCGATGTAGGATGCCGCATTCGCGGCGCCACCTGGCGTGGAGAGACCGATTTTCATGTCGCTTGCGAAAATGCGTCGCCAATACTAGCGGAAAACGACCACCGTAGCGCCCTGCCTCACGTTCGTCGATTCGTAGCATCCGATGTCCGGCGCGCCGTCCCACGTGTCGGTTTCGTCGTTGTGGCAGTGCGGAACGTAGTTGAGCGCGAGCCAGGTGGAAGGGGTGCCGAGTCCTTCGCGGGCGGTGTTCTCGCCCGCGTCGATGCACTTGGATGATGCGCGCAGCGTGTAGTCTCCGTTGGCCGCGTCGGTGAAACGAGGGTTGGCGATTTGGTTGCCGGACGCCCCGGTAAGAGTGTCCGGCAACGCCTCGCCAAGGACGCAGTTCACGACATAGTATTCGCCTGCACAGTTCGCATTCGAGTTGGTGATGGCTGCCGATGCATTGTCGGAAGTGTTGCCGTAAACGATGCTGTTGACGATTGAGCCATACTGGTTGGCGTAGATGGCGCCATGAGTCGCGGCAGAATTGTCGGCGATCGTGCAGTTGAAAATACCGCCGTCTTTCTCGTTCTGGCCATAGTCGTGGAAAACCGCGCCGCCGGTCACTGATGCGCGGTTGCTGACGACAAGACAATCGACGAGTTGCGCATAGTCGCGGAGATAAACGCCTCCGCCGCTGGTTTTAGCCGTTCCGCCGCTGACCTTGTCGGCGCGGTTGCCGGAAATCACGCAGCGTCGGACGAGCGTGTGGGCTCTTGCATTCACGCCGGCACCAATGAATGAGCCGGAGTTTCCGCTGACGACGCTGTCGGTCAATCGGGAGGAGTCGAGGAGCGCGACGGCGCCTTCAAATTCGTTCGCGCCCCATCTGTAAGCAGTTGCGCCGCACACGACGATGTTGCTTGCGATGGTTCCGGTGCCTTCCAGCAGCAGTGCGCTTCCTCTGCGGTTCCAGTTGCCAGTGGATTTGTCGGCGGTATCCCACGCCGTGCGGTATGTTCCGCGAATCGTCACGTTGGCGAGGAATCCGCCGTCGGAGAGCAGGAGGACGCGGTGGTTCCAGGCGGTCGAGTCGCTGCCTTCAGGGCCTGTGATGATCGTCTCCTCGCGCGCGCCGATGCCGACGATCGACACCCCGTTCGTGGCGCGAAGGGCGTCGTTTTGCGCGCGATAGGTGCCGGGCGCGATATAGAGCATCGACGAGGGGCGGCCGTCGTTCTTCGCGGCGACCGTCGCCGCGACGGCGGCCTCCACGTCGGAGAACGTCGCTTCCGGCACCCCGTAGGCGGCCGGCAGCGTGTCGGCTTCGTCGGCGCGGAGGAAGGCGACGTAAGGGCGCAGGTCCGCCGCGCCGTATGTCAGATAGCCATCAGCCGCGACGGTGGCGTATTCCTCCTTCATCCACTCTGCCGAAAGGGCCCCTTGGTTGATGCGCAGTTCGTCCATGGAGCCGTGAAACGGACGGCTTCCGGCATAGTTCTTGTGGTTGTTGAAGTTGCCCATGGCGAAATCGCATTCGGTGCTGGATATGGTCGAGTTCAGGACGCCCGAATATTTCGTCAATTCGGCTCCCTGGCGGAACATCGCGCCATAAAGATTTCCATCGCCGTCCGTTGAAAAACGGGCGCCGATGAAAAGCCATTCGAACGGAGACGGATAAGCCACCCAATCGCCAATGTCGGATGATTGACCGTCTGCGCGCAGACGGTAGTTGCCGTTCAGGTAGAATAACTCCATGCCGTTGTCGGACGAAGCGTCCTTGCTCGTGAAAAACTCGGTTACGACGCTATTTCCAGTTTTGAAGTTTTCATCGGGGCAATACCATCCCGAGACCGTGCGGACGGCTATGTTTGTGAGGAGCGAATCATGCTGCGGCACGGCGATGAAGTTTTTTGCGGAGTCAGTGGCGGTGTTGGTATAGCACCCGCCGAGGAGCGCATCGGACGACGCCTGGATTCCGCTGCCGCCTAGCGTCAGCGAAAGACCGCGCCCGGTGGCGTCGGTCGTGACGCCGGAGGAGAAGTGCCAGACCTGGACGTAGCCGGCGGCGTTCCAGACAGCGGCGGGGTCGTTGACTTCCGTTGGATTGTCGTTGCCCCAGCGCATCGTGATAGTCTCGCCGTTCGCGAGCGTCGGCACCGAGACCCAGACGAGCGATTCGCCGGTGGTGTTCCACGTGTCGATGTCGTGGTTGAGGAAGTTGCCGTCCTCGTCAGTGAAGCGCAGGTCCGCGCCGTCGGTCGGCGAGGAGAGCTGGGAATATGCGAAACCGGCGATGCGAGATTCCGAAATGCGCACAAGCACCGGGAAGTTGGCGAGGGAAACGCCATTCGCCGCGCCGGCAACAGTAAGAACCGCCTCCATTGCATAATCGGCCACCGCACCTAGCGCACTGCCGGCAATGGCAATCATGGAGAACGTGGCACATAGCATCAAGTTGGTCTTTTTCATAGTTTCACTCCTAAAACTGTTATAATTATATTCCACAAAGTTAGGTGCGTATATCAATTTATGCGGGATTCCTTGTCAAAATCGTCCAATAATGGTAAAATTGTTGAAAAATTCCGCCGCCCGCGCCGCGCACGGGAATGTAAATGAGGATAAGTAGAGAAACCTTTTAACTTTCAACTTTAATTTTGCATTTCCCTATGACCACTATGAGCAATCCTGAACGCCTTGAATATCGCCATCCTGGAGTGCGGATGCATTTCTGGTCGGGCGGGATGCCGAAAATCGGGGGCTTGCAGCCCATATTGCACTGGCATGACAACTTCGAAATGGTGCTGGTTCTGGATGGAGAGTTGGCGATGCTGGTCAACGGCGATAAAATCCGGCTGATGGAAGGCGATTTTCTCTTTGTGAACAGCGGACAGATCCACAAACTCTGCCAATCTGAGAATAAGACAGGCCGCTACAGCATGGTGATAGTCCATCCCGAGGTTTTAGGTTGCGACACCGGGATGGTATTCAATGCCGTCGAGCCGCTTTTAAAGCGGAAGTGGCTTGCGCAAGTGGTGCTGAAGAGCGGACATACGGGGAAAATCCCGGAGTTGTTCGCGCGGTTGCGCGAGAGCGAAACGCTAGAAGAAATTCCAGCGGTGGTGGAATCGGTGGGGCTTGTCTTTGAACTTTGGGCAGAGATGCTAAGGCTGTTTAACAAGGCGGGTGTGCTATCGAACGATGCGACATCGCCGCTGGTGGAGCGGGCGTCGGATGCCGAATTCGAGGCGGTGCGTGCGATGGTGACATTCATACACGGCCATTACGGCGACAAGCTGACTCTAAAAGACATTGCCGCCGCAGGAGGTGTCGGCCGCAGCCGTTGCTGCGAAATATTCGCCCGTCATATTGGGCAGAGTCCTATAGCCTTTCTCAATTCGCACAGGCTGGATGTCGCAGCGCGGCTCCTCCGCCAGACTGCGGCACCGATAGCCGACCTAGCCTTTACCTGCGGTTTTGCGCAACAAAGCTACTTTACGCAACAGTTCAAGGAAACATACGGGAAAACGCCACAAATGTGGAGAAAGAAAAAGGAAGATTGAAAAATGCTGGGAACACACATTGTTGCCGTTTTGCCATTTAGCAGCTGACCGTCACCGGCTCCCTTTTAAGCCGCCTTGCCGTATACAGCCGCAAAGCGCCGCCCATGCTCCTCGCACACGTCTTCCGGTTCCTGCCGAAGTGGTCGCGGTGCGCCCTGAACACGCCCTCCACGAACTCCGCGTCACCCATGCACGTCCCGGCTATGAAGTGCCGCACCCTGCACCGCAGAAGC
>JAFWPM010000279.1 GCA_017509565.1 Kiritimatiellia bacterium
CGGCAGGGCCGAGGCCGTCAAGAGCGGGCGCCTCGCCTTCGAGTCCGGCGGCTCCGTCGTCCTTCGGAGTTCAAGCGCGGAGTATTCCTCCGGCTTCCGGCTCCTGCCACCCCCGGGGGAGACGGTGTTCGACCTCACGGCCGGACGCTACCTCGCCGCCGACGTCGAGAACCTCTCCGGCCACCAGCAGCGCCTCTGCCTCCAGATTAAGGACGCATCAGGCGACGCCTACGCCGGAATCGCCCTTGACCCCGGCGAGAAGGCGACGCTGAAGCTCCAGCTCCCGCACAGGGCCGTCTATTCCTTCCCCAGCGGCGCAAAGGGCGTCAGAACGCTCGATACCGCCGCAATCACGAACATCGCGTTTCTGGTCATCTGGCCCTACGAGGGACAGTTCTCCGACCTCCTCCACTTCCGCGTATCGAACGTCCGGCTCACCGGGACGCCCGACTGGTCGCGCGGCGTCGCGGCTGGAGCATACCTGCCATTCGTGGACAGATTCGGGCAATTCGCCCACGGCAGGTGGAGGGGCAAGGTGACGTCCTACGACGAGCTGCGCGCCGACCTGGCGGCGGAGAGCGCCGCGCTGAAGCCGCCGCCGGAATCGTGGGACGAATACGGGGGCTGGGCCGACGGCCCGCAGCTGGAAGCCACGGGGAACTTCCGCACGGAAAAGGTAGATGGAAAGTGGTGGCTCGTTACGCCCTCGGGGCACCTGTTCTACTCGCTCGGCATCAACGTCGTCAAGGTAGACAGCGACGCCCCGAACGGCAGGCTCCACCCCTCCTGGTACGAAAGCCAGGCACAGACCTCCATGTCATTCCCCACGTGGAACCTGCGCGAGAAGTTCGGCAAGCAGGACTTCAAGGCCGACTACTACGACTTCGTGCTGCGCCGCCTGGACTCATGGGGGATAAACACGATCGGCAACTGGTCAGACGGAGAACTGACGAATCTCTCGCGCAAGCCCTACGCGATCGTGGCGGTATCAAAGCCAGCCGGACTCCCCTACCTCGACGGCGGATTCTACGACACGCTTGACGGGACCTTCGCCGCAAAAATGCGCGACGCCGTCGCGGAGGCCTTCGCAGTGCCGAACTCGGCACTTGCCCATGCGGCCACAGACCCGATGTGCATAGGGTTCTTCATTGACAACGAACTTTCCTTCCCCGCGGACAGCGCCTACTTCGAGCCGTATTTCAAGGCGTGCAAGGAGGCGCTTGACGCAGCGGCGCCTGGGAAGCTGTATCTTGGATGCCGCTTCAAGGGGCTGCGGAATTCGGAAGCGCTCTGGACCGCCGCAGCGAAATGGTGCGACGTAATCTCCGCGAACTCCTACATAAACAGCGTAGCCGTATTCGGCGAGGGCGCATACGCCGCCCCCGCGTTCGACAAGCCCGTCCTGCACAGCGAGTTCCACTTCGGCACGATGCACCGGGGGATGTTCTCGCCGGGGCTGTGCCCTGTTGGCGACCAGTGCGAGAGGGGGAGAAGCTACCGGCGCGTAGTGGAGGGCGCGCTGCGCCATCCGCTATTCGTGGGTTCCCACTGGTTCCAGTACCGCGACCAGCCGCTTGTCGGACGCGGCGACGGCGAGAACTACCAGATTGGTTTCGTCGATGTCTGCGACAGGCCATATCCGAAGCTTGCGGAGGCCGCCCGGTTCGTCGGTGAAAGAATGTATGGAATAAGGTACAATGGATATTGACGAAGTCTGGAAATGGAAGACAAGACTTGCGAGTCCAGGTTTCGTTTTAAAAGCCGAAAGTCCCAATCACGAGACTAAAGACACCGCCCCTCACCCGCCACTGCGGCGCAAACGCGCCAAATACCTGTCAACGTAATGGTCACACCACGCTATTCACTTGCATCCCCGGCAATACCGTTTGCCGCGCTGCGCCATCCGTTCATCGACCGGTTCGGCCAGTTCGCCCACGCGGAATGGCCTGAAAAGGTCCATGACGAGCGCGAATTCGCGCAGGATCTCGCGCGCGAACTCGCGGAACTTCCGCCCGCTCCCGATTCATGGGATGATTACGGCGGCTGGCGCGACGGCCCGTCCCTCGCCGCCACGGGCGCATTCCGCACGGAGCGCATCGACGGGCGCTGGCACCTTGTCACGCCATCGGGACACCTTTTCTTCTCATTTGGCGTCGATACGCTCCGCCACCAGACGGACGTCTCAAACGGGAACCGCCACCCCGACTGGTACGAAACCGTCCCGCCGAGGAACGGCGCGATGTCCTTCACCCACTGGAACCTCCAGCGGAAATTCGGACGGAGCGACTACCTTTCCGCGTACTACGGGTTCATCCACCGCCGCCTGGCTGGATGGGGGTTCAACACAATAGGCCGCTGGGGCGCCTGGCGACTTCCGGCGGCTGGCCGCACGCCCTACCTTCTCCTTCTTGAATCGCCGGCAAAGGCGCCACGCCTCCCCGGAACGCGCATCTACGACGTTTTCCATCCCGACTTCGAAAGCCGCTTCCGCAGTGGCGTCGCCGAGCAGGCGCGCAGGGAGCCGGCGATAGCCAACGCGGCCACGGACCCATTCTGCCTGGGGCTCTCCATCGACAACGAGCTGCCCGTGAGCGTCATGCTCTCAGTCATGATGGCGCAGGACTTCCGCGCATCGCCAGCCAAGAACGCATTTTTGGAGCGCATACGCGCAAAATACCCGACACTGGCGGCCATCAACGACGCCTGGGGCACGAAACTGGCGACCTGGCCTGAGCTCATGTCGCTCCAGATTCCAGTACCGGGCGCGGGCTTCGCCAGCGATGCCGAGGAATTCCGCCTCGAATGGCTCCGCAGGTATTTCCGGACGGCGCGGGAGGCGATCAAGGGCATCGCCCCGGAACGGCTCTTCTTCGCGGCGGCATTCGCCGGCATGGAGCAGGCGGAGTCGGCATGGGACGCCGCCGCGGAATCGGCGGACGTGCTTGTCGTGGACATGCATGGCCGCGACGCATCCACACTGCGGCCCCTTTGCTCACCGGCGGCGCCGGAGCGACCACTCCTCGTCGGCGCCTTCACCTTTGGCTGCCGCGACCGGGGCATGTTCGCCGCCGGCCCGGTTCCCATGCCCTCCCAGCTGGCGCGCGCCGAGGCATTGCGCGCATTCGCGCGCGGCGCGCTGGACAATCCATTCGTCATTGGCTGCCACTGGTTCCAATACCGCGACCAGCCGCTCATCGGGCGCGACGACGGCGAAGCCTTTGAAATCGGCCTTGTAGACGTATGCGACCGCCCATATCCCGATGTCGTGGCCGCGGCGCGTGAAATCGGGGAAAACCTATACTCAAAACCATGAAAACTTTTATCGCGATAGCTGCCGCCATACTCCTTGGCTCCTGGCTGGCATACAGGCATCTGGCGCCAAACGTTCCGGAAACGCCCGAAAGCCCGGAGCCAGAATCCATGGGAACGCCCGCGCCGCAGGAGCCGCAGGAAACGCAGGAGCCCCCGGCATCCGCGGAGCCGGCCCCAACTTCGCGCGACCCACTCGCGGGGTTGCGTGCCACACCCGTCCACGGCGCGACCATCCTGCGCGACGGCGAAAACTCCGTCATGCTCCGGATGCCCAGCGCGGAGTGGGGCTGCGGGCTGCGCGTGGAGCCGCCGGAAGGCCGGAGGTCGTTCGACCTATCCGGCGCCAAGTGGCTCGCCGTGGATGTGGAGAACCTCTCCACGTCGCGCCAGATGCGCCTCACGATGCACATTTCCAGCGGCGGCGCCAACTCGGAGGCTGCCGACCACGCCGTCGCGAATTTCACGAAGAACCGCTCCGTAAACACCGGCATCGGCCTCGACCCCGGGGAAAAGGCGACGATGAGGCTTCGCCTCCCCCACCCGTCATACGCCTCCCCGGACGGCACCCCCGGCCCGTATGTAATCGACACCGCCCACGTCAACTCCATCGAGCTCCAGTGCCAATGGCCGTTCGAGGACGAATTCAAATGGGTAGTCGATTGCCGGCTTTCGAATTTGCGGCTCGAAGGCGAACCGGACCCGCCCCCGCCGCAGGGCGACGCCTTCTTCCCATTCATCGACCGCTACGGCCAGTACCGCCATGCAGAGTGGCCCGAAAAGGTCCATTCGGACGACGAGCTGCGCGCAGACCTTGCGGAGGAGGAAGCCGCGATAGCGTCTTCGCCTCGCCCCGCGTCGTGGGATGCCTTCGGAGGGTGGCGAAACGGCCCGGCGCTAAGGCCAACCGGGCACTTCCGCACTGCGAAAATCGACGGCAAATGGTGGCTCGTGACGCCTAACGGGCACCTATTCCTATCCACAGGCATCGACGTCATCCGCGACAATACCGACTCGTCCGACGGATCGCGCCATCCGGACTGGCACGAGACGCCGGTCCCCCCGTCGAAGATGATGGCCTACCCCGCCTGGAACCTGCGCAAAAAGTTCGGCAGGGATGACTATCTTGCGGAGTATTACGAATTCGTCCAGAGGCGCCTACAGTCATGGGGCATAAACACGATAGGCAACTGGTCAGCCCGCGAACTCATGGCCAACGCCCGCATGCCATACGTCGCCTGCGTCCTTGAACACGCAAAGGGAGTCGCCCGCCACCCGAAGTTCCACATCTACGACTTCGAAGCGCCGGATTTCGAGAGGAATTTCCGCGCGGCGATACGCGAGAAGTTCGCAACCGACGGGACACTGCGCCACGCCGCCATGGACCCGATGTGCATCGGCTTCTTCATCGACAACGAACTCCAATTCCAGAAGTGGATCCCGGACGTGGGCGGCGACAGGGCCGCGCCGCTGCTCGACCTCTACTTCAGGATATGCAGGGAGGAACTCGCCCGCGCGGCGCCAGGCAAGCTCTATCTCGGATCGCGCTTCGTCGGCTTCCGCCAGGCGGGGATCCTCTGGCGCACCGCGGCGAAATACTGCGACGTGATTTCCGTAAACGCATACGCGAATTCACTCGCCAACATATCGGGGAAGATGTTCGAGCCAGGCAAGGAAAAGCCGATACTTGTCGGCGAGTTCCATTTCGGATGCCTTGACCGAGGGATGTTCAGGGCGAGCCTTTGCCCCGTGCCAGACCAGGAGGAGCGAGGCAGAAGCTATGCGCGGCTTGTCGAAGGCGCCCTCGCCCACCCGCTGATAGTCGGTTGCCACTGGTTCCAGTACCGCGACCAGCCGCTCATCGGGCGCGGCGACGGCGAGGCATACCAGTGCGGCTTCGTGGACGGGACAGACCGCCCATACCGACCGCTCTGCGACGCCGCCCGCGCCGTAGGCGAAAGGCTCTACCCCAGCCGCTGACAGCCAACCGCCAACAACCCCAAAACTGTGCTATACTTATAGAGGTTGTCATCAGCAACGATTGCAGCAGTCAGGGGGAGGCGCACACCATAACGCGCCGCACTATGGAAGAAACTCGCAAAATTGGCATAATCGCGAACAACACCAAGACACATGCCCCGGCGGTGCTTGGGAAGATCGCCGCGCTCGCCGCGAAGGCCGGCGTGGAACTTGTCGCGGACACCGCGACGGCGGCGCTTGCGAAGCCCGAATGGGGCATCGCCCCGGCGCGCTACGCCGACATTGCCCGCGCGTCCGCCATCCTGGTACTCGGCGGCGATGGCACGATCCTCCGCGCCGTCCACTGCCTCGGCGAAACCGATTCGCCCATCTTCGGCATCAACATCGGGTCGCTCGGCTACATGGCATCGACCGAGGTTTCCCAACTTGAGGAGGCATTCAAGGCTGTGACCAGCGGGGACATGAATGTCTCGGCCCGCCAAATGCTCAGCGCCTCGACGCTTGACGCCTCCGGCGCGTGGCGCCGCCTTCCCCGGGAGGCCCTCAACGAGGTGGTGATTTCGCGCGGCTCCGGCAGAATGGTCCGAATTGAGCTGGAGCTGAACGGGGTGCATGTGACGGACTACTCCTGCGACGGCGTTATAGTATCGACGCCGACAGGCTCCACCGCATACTCGCTTTCCGCAGGCGGCCCGCTCGTGATGCCGGACACCAAGGCCGTGGTGATAACGGTCATCTGCCCGCACGCCCTTTCGTCGCGCCCGATAGTGATTTCCGACGCTACGCGCATTGTCCTTCGCGCCGCCAAGGCGGACGTCCCGCTTTTCATTGAAATAGACGGCGAGGTCTCCGGATCCCTTGCGCAGGGGGGGAGCGTGGAGATATCGACGTCGAGCCGCGCGGCCAGGATAGCCTCGCTCCCCGGCCATGGCGACGGCGCGACATTCGCCCAGAAACTCGGCTGGATGGGTTCCACGCCTCGCATCGCAGCGCTTGCCGGAGGACACTGATGGAAATGACGACGCTCCATCCCGGACGGCTGCTGACGCTTGGGGAAATGGTTGCCGAGCGCGCGCGCCTGAAAGCCGCCGGCAAGCGCCTTGTGTTCACCAACGGGTGCTTCGACATCCTGCACACCGGCCACGCGACATACCTCGCCTGGGCGCGGGAGCAGGGCGACGCGCTTGTCGTGGCCATCAACTCCGACGCATCAGTCAGGCGCAACAAGGGCCCCAGGCGCCCGATCGTGGGCGAGGCCGACCGCGCAGCGCTCCTCCTGGCGCTGCGCTGCGTCGACTACGTGATTGTCTTTGACGAGGAGACGCCGCTTGAGGCGATCACGGCGCTGCTTCCCGACGTCCTCGTCAAGGGGCGCGACTGGGCCGGGCGCGTCGTCGGCTCCGACGTTGTTGAGGCCGCGGGCGGCGAAGTGAGGCTGGCCGACCTCGTGGCCGGGCGCTCGACGACCGGCATAATCGAACGGGTCCTCGATGTCTACGGCAGGGGATAGCCGCGCCGGATTCAGCCTCGTCGAGCTGCTGGTCGCGATTGCCGTGGCGGCCATAGTGGCGCCGGCCATTTTCGCCATCATACCGGGCGCATTCGCGACGCTCGCGATGGTCAGGCAGGCGGCCAGTTCGGCAACCGACCTCGCCGCCTTCGACACCGCCTTCGACGCCGACTTCTCATCCCTTGTCGCGGAATCGGGATTCGAGGGCGACAACGCCGGCTGCGCATTCTGGACGCTTCGGGAATCCCCCGGCGGGGGCCTTGCGCCGGTTCACGTGGAATACCGCCTCGGGCGGGACCACGTGGAAAGGATCGAGACGCGACTTGGCGCATACGTTGAGGCGGCGGGGACAAACAGGCTTTCGGCCGCGCCACTGCCGCAGGGGGCTTTTTCGCAATCCGGCCGTCCCCAGGTTGAGACGTTCCTCATCGCCGCATCCGGCTTTCGCTACGCCGACGCCCAGGCGGCCCTTGAACCTGAGGCCGAGGCGTGGTCCAATCCGACAAACGCGCCCGCTGCGGTCGCCGCGATGCTTGGCGCGACCCCCGGCACCTGCGAGCCGCGACTGTGGTTCAGGAGGGCGGAGCCATGAGGCGGCATGCGGGAGCACGCCACGCCGGCGCGGGCGGCATGCGCGGTGGGAGCATACTGC
>JAFWPM010000280.1 GCA_017509565.1 Kiritimatiellia bacterium
CGGAGTGCCCGCGCTGCGGAGGCAAAATGGCCTCGCGCTCGCTTGGCGAGGCCGACCTGCTTCCTTCGGACACGCGAATCATGAAGTGCAACTACTCCGACGTGCTCGGCAACGCCTGGAGGGTTTCGGTCGTGGTCAACGGCCGGTCACGCCAGAGCATCCACCGCCCCGAAATATGCCTCCCGGCCCAGGGCTGGTCCATCGAGCGCGGGCACGTCACCAGCTTCGAACTGGCCGACGGCACTTCGCTCCCGGTCCACTGCATGGACATCCGGCCTCGTTCGTCCGCGTCGCACGGGCGGTTTGGCCACGCATACTTCTTCATCAACCCGCGCCAGACGGCGGCCAGCCATTTCAAGCGCATCATGATTTCCGTGGCCGACCGCGCCTTCGCAAGGCGCGTGACGCGCTGGGCCATGGTGACGATTTCGGCGGACGAGCCGTTCGACACCTCCGACCGCCGCCGGGCGGAAATGTCGGAGTTCCTCGGCGCATTTCTCCCAATGGCCTTCCCGGAGAAGGAGAAGGAGTAGAGCACTGGAATGTCCTATTCACGCATAGCGGTAGCCAGCATTGCGGCGGCTCTTTTCGCACTCGCCCTCACGCCCGTCGCCAGGGCGCTCCTAACGCGGTTCGGCGTGGTTGACCAGCCTTCAGCGCGCCGCATCAACAAGCGCCCGGTCCCGCGCGGCGGCGGCATGGCACTCGTCGCCTCCTTCGGCCTTGCGATAGCCTTCGCCAAATATGCGCTTGGCATATGCGACGGCTTCTGGACCCCGCCGTTCGCCGCATACGCGGTTTCGGCGACGGCCGTAATCGTCGCCACCGGGGTGATCGACGACATCCGCGGACTCAAGCCGGTCACCAAGCTGGTCGCGCAGATAGCCGCGGCCTGCATGGTCTTCGCCGGCGACGTGTCGTTCGGCCACATAATCCTATGCGAGGTCCCTGACTGGCTCGACCTGCTGATAACGATTGGCTGGTTCGTCATCATAGTGAACGCGTTCAATCTCATCGACGGCCTCGACGGCCTCGCCTCCGGCCTTGCCGTCATCGGCGCCATTGGCCTGGGGGCGACCCTGATAATCCGCGGCAACACCGACGCCGTCCTGACGCTGTTCGTTTTGACCGGCGCCTGCCTTGGCTTCCTGCGCTACAACTACAACCCGGCCTCGATCTTCCTGGGCGACACCGGCTCCCTCTTCATCGGCTTCATCCTCGCGCTGGCGCCGCTCGTGGCCGGCGGCAAGACGGTCTTCGTGGCCTCCGTCGGCGTCCCCCTCCTCGCGGTCGGGCTCCCGCTTTTCGACACCTTCCTGGCCATTCTCCGGCGTTCCGCGCGCGTGGCGCTCGGCACCTCCAACGGCCTGCGCGAAATCGTGATGCCGGACGTGCAGCACCTGCACCACCGCCTGCTCTCGGCCGGCATGAACCAGCACCGCGCAGCGCGGGTTCTCTACGCCATGGCGACTGTCCTCGTCCTCGCCGCCATTTGCGTGACGCTCAACTTCGATTCCGCCGGGGCGGTCATACTTGGGATCCTGATAGTCCTCTTCATCATAGGCAGGCAGCTGACCAACGTGGAGCTGTGGTATGTCGGCAACGCGATCAACAAGGCGGCGTCGTCGCTGCCGCGCCGCTCGCTCGCTGTCGTCTACGTGGTGCTGGACATTGTCATCCTGCTTGCCGGATGGGTGCTCGCGGCGGAATTGACGCTCGTACCATACGTCGGCATTTCGGGACTGCACCTCGGCTCGGTTTTCCCGATTTTCTTCATCTGCATCTTTGCGTCGTTCGTGTTCTTCCGAATCTACGTCAGACTGTGGGATGTCTCGCAGGGGCTCGACGCCTTCATGCTTGAGTTCGCGACCTGCGTCGGCTGGCTTGTCGCATACTCCCTGGTCGACACCTTTGGCGTCAAGTACGTGGGGTTCAGCCGCCATTCGGTCGCCTTCCTCGCCATAGTTTGCATCCCCCTGCTCGGCGCCAGGATGCTTCGCATCGTTGCCCGCGCCTCCATCGCGCTGCTCCGCCACGGGCATGGCGACAAGACCCGTGTCATCATCTACGGCTCGGGAATCGGCTTCTACGCCCTGTTCTCGCTCTTCAAGTCCCGGTTCGGCAAGGCCGCGGGTCCGGTCTCCGTCTCGGCCGTGGTCGACGACGACCCCAACGTGATCGGCGGCTACATCCAGGGGTTCCGCGTGGAGGACGCGGCCGACATCGCCGCGGTGGCCAGCCGGACGGGGGCCACGTCGATCGTGCTTGCGAAGAACCTCACGCGCGGCAAGGTCGACGAACTCGCCGCATTCGCCCGCGAGCGCGGAATGCCGCTGCGCCGCTTCTCAATGTCCCTCCGGGACGTATATTCACCACCTTCCCACGAAATCTAATCCAGGCAGACAAAGCACCATGCGCGAACTTATCCAATCATGCATCGACGGCTCAAGGGCCGCGATAGACTCCCTAGAACGGCAAATCGGCACCGTCGAAGCCGCGGCCAACCTGGTCGTAGGGACATTCAGGAACGGCAACAAGGTGCTGACGGCCGGCAACGGCGGCAGCGCCGCCGAGGCGATGCACTTCTCCGAGGAGGCGATAGGCCGCTTCCGGGGCAACAGGCGCCCGCTTCCCGCCGTGTGCCTGTCGGCGGACGGAACCGCCATCACATGCATATCCAACGACTTCGGCTACGACCAGGTCTTCGCGCGCCAGGTGGAGGGGCTCGGCGCCCCGGGCGACCTGCTGGTCCTGTTCTCTTCGAGCGGCAATTCCCGCAACCTCCTGCTTGCGCTGGAGGCGGCCGCGCGAATCGGCATGAAGACTCTCGCCATAATCGGCAAGACCGGCGGGCTGCTAGCCGGCAGGGCCGACATCCAGATTCTCATCGAAGGCACCGACTCGGGGCGCATCCAGGAGGCCCACCAGCTCCTGATGCACATCCTTCTCGACGCCGTCGAACACGCCTTCCAGAACTGAGGCCAGCGCCATGACAAGCAATACCAGGGCATTCCTCGCCGCGACCGCGGCGGTTCTCTCCTGCGCCGCCGCCCACGCGCAGTCCGTCTCCTTCTCGCTTTCCATGACGCACCAGTCCTATGTTGTCGGGGAACTCGTTGAACTAACCTTCCAGGTGAAGAACCTCGGCGTCTCGCCCATCATAATTTCCGACTACGAGGACTACCGCGACAACAGGCTGGACATCGAGGTCGTCTCGCAGAACAGGACGAAGCTCGCGCCAACGCGGCAGGGGCGCATAATCGAGGAGCTGTCGCTCGGCAAGGACGAGTCGCAGGCCTTCCGCATCCCGCTTTCCGACTGGTTCGCCATTCCCGAAGGCCACTACCAGATCAGGGTCAGGCTCTACTGCAACGGGCTCCGGTACGATTCCCCGCTGGAGGTCTTCGATGTCGTGCCTGGCATGGAACTGGCGAGGGCGAGCCACTTCGTTTCGGCGAGGCCGGCGGTCGAGAGGACTCTCCGCCTCGTCTATTGGGCGCGCGAGGGACACGAATACGCCTTCCTGCGCGCGGACGACCGCCCGTCCTCCGGCCAGATCCGGACGATGCTGCTCGGGGACATAATGCGCGTCAAGAAACCGTCGATTGAACGCCAGCCCGGCGATGGCGGGACGTTTTTCATATTCCGCCAGGTGACGCGCGACACGCTCTCGCGCACGGAGATTGTTTCGGACGCCACCGGCATCCGCGTCGCTGACGTGAAGCGGGCGGTAGAGTCCGCTTCGTCGCCGATGATTGACAACCTGCGCGAGGCGGTGGAGCGCCGCGCCGGGAACAAGAAGAAAAAGTGACGCGCCGCAGGCGCTGGCGGCCCGGCGTTATCCGCGCGCCATTGACATGGCGAGCCTGTGCCGCAGGTGGGAGTAGTGGAAGAGGCGGTTGTAGTCGATGAAGCCGCTTAGGGCCGAGGCGGCGACATGCCGCCCCCGCTCCTCGATTATCGATACCGGGTTGAGGCCGCCGACGACGACTGCCCCGCAGCATCCCTCACCGACGGGAATCCCCAGAAGGTCGCGCCCCGGAAGCCCTATTTCCAGGAAGCAGCCAAGCCCGACCTTCTCCGCGCGCCGCGCGATGTCGCGGACTGTGTCCAGCGCCGATGCGGGGAATTCCCTGAAGCTCGCGCCGACGAGGCCGTCGCCGCTCCTTACGACGCTGCGGTAGTCGGTGAAGCCTCCGCGTATGAAGATGACAAGCGGGTCGAGCGACGTCCCGTTGTAGTCGATCGCCTCGGCGAAGCGCATTGGGACGCCGCCGCGCATTTCGACCAGGCCGCCGAAGCGCGAGCGCATTGGGACGCCGTGCTTGAGCAGTATGCCGTTGATGGTTATCGAGCATACCGTGCAGAAGCCGATCGAGCCTTTCGGCACCTCTGCCTCGCCTATTTTTTCGCCCGGCCCCGCAAGCGCCATCAGCGTCCCCATGGAATAGCCCTTCTCGAAGACGGCGCATATCTCGTCCGCCGCGTCGAAGAGGGCCGAGGCGTCGCAGATCGTAGTGTTGATCATGACGGTCCCCTCGCGGCGGTCCAGGTCGAAGTCCATGCCAAAGGTCATTT
The DNA here is from genome assembly GCA_017509565.1 of Kiritimatiellia bacterium. Classification (GTDB taxonomy): domain Bacteria; phylum Verrucomicrobiota; class Kiritimatiellia; order RFP12; family JAAYLN01; genus RGIG5952. Next base: position 4,579 of record JAFWPM010000280.1, read on the forward strand.
CGTCGATCTTGGATGACAAAAAACCCATTCGCCGCACAGTCCTGGCCGATGAGAGTTCGCGCCGCCCGGCAGGCGAAATCGTGTGGCCGTGCCGGCCGTGCGTTTCAATCACGCCTTCGGCGGCCATCGCCGCCAGGTCGTTGCGTATCGTGCGCTCCGACACCGGTATGCCGCCGCCTGCGAGTTCGACGGAAAGCGCCGTCCCCGGCACCGGCCCCGTGTGGTGCTTGAGCGCCTCAAGGATTCTCAGGCGCCTCTCTGAAAACTTGGAAGTGTTCATGGGATTGTGTCCGCGTCCTTTTGTCCGTATGCCTCCAAGGCCCCGCCGCGCGGGGCCGGAGCGCCCCTTCGCCCCTACAGCAGGGCCTCGATGGCGGAGTCCGCCACTTCCCGCCCGCGTGGCGTGAGCGCCCATCGCCCCGGGGCGGTTTCGGCGGCTATGCCGTTCGCCGCCAGCCCGGCCAGCGCCTTCCGCCAGCGCCCCGCCAGTGGCGCGGCCGTGGGGTGGAGCCTGGCAAAGGCGTCGGGAGAGACGCCTTCGGCCATCCGGAGCCCGAATATGAAGCGCTCCTCGGCGTCGTCGGCGGGCTGTAGCTCCTCTTCGTTGTCGGCCGGCGGCGTCCGCCCCGCCAGGAGCCCCTCGCGCCACGCCCTCCAGTCCGCGGAGTTCGCCCTTCGCGCCAGCGCAATCCTCGATGCGGCCCCCGGCCCGATTCCCAGATAGTCCTCCCCGCGCCAGCAGGCGAGGTTGTGCCTGCATTCGAATCCCTCCGCCGCGTAGTTCGAAATTTCGTAGCGCCGGAACCCGGCGCCGGCGAGTGTCTCCTCGGCAATGGACAGGCGGTCGAGCAGCTCCCCGTCGGCGCATGGCGTCCAGCCGCCGCCTGCGGCCAGGCGCGCGAGCGCTGTGCCCGGCTCCACCGTGAGCGCGTAGACCGACATGTGCTTCAGGCCCATGTCGGCTGCCTTCGCCAGCGTCGCGCGCCACTTGCATTCGTCGTCTCCGGGAAGCCCCGCAATGAGGTCGATCCCGATGTTCGCGAAGCCGGCCGCGCGCGCCGCCGAAACCGCAGCGACGGCCTCTGCGGCCGTGTGCCGGCGCCCGGCCATCGCGAGGACGCCGTCGTCAAGGCTCTGGACTCCGAAACTTAGGCGGTTCGCTCCCATGTCCGCCAGCGTGCCAAGCACGCCGCCGCCAATCAGCCCCGGGGCCGGGTTGAGTTCCACGGTCCATTCGGCGCCGCGTATCGTTTCCAGCCCCGCGCGGCGCAGCGCCAGCCCTAGCCGCGCCAGCCCGCCGGCGCCGAGCATAGACGGTGTCCCGCCGCCGAAGTAGACCGTGCTGAACCGCCCCCCGGGCCACCGCATGGAAAACTCCTTCGCCAGCAGTTCGGGGAAGTCCGCGGGAATGTCGCCTGCGGCCATGGCCGCCGACGGCAGGGCGCAGTAGGCGCACTTCGAGGCGCAGAATGGCGTATGTGCGTAGAGGTTCATGCCGCGCGTCGTATTGTGGTGTCGTTTCAGGTCCCGCGGGGCCGGCGCCTACTCCGATATTTCCGGAAGGCGCTCCCAGCGGTGGCGCCAGCCGTTTGTCCAGGCGGTCCCGGGGTCGAAGTAGTCCGCCCCGGGGCGGAGGTCGTCCGGTGTGCGCAGCTCGCCGTCGGGGCCGAGGCAGAAGAGAACCGGGAGCGCGTCCGGCGATGCCGGCCCCTCGTAGTGGTAGTCGCGGCCCCATGGATCGTCGAACAGCTGCACGAGGTATGGCCCGTCCCATCCTGGGATTCCTAGGTCCTTGTTAAGCGAAGCAAGCCCCTCCTCGGTGGTCGGGAAGCGCCCGGCATGAAGGCGGAAGCGGCCAAGGGCCGTCGCCAGGGTGTCGAGGGATCTGATTGCCGTCCTGTGGGGAATGGCGCGGACTTCCTCGCGGCGCTTGTAGCGGTCGGCGCGGCGAATAAGCACCGCGCCGAGGACCGCAAGCAGGAATATCGCCGCGAAGATCATGCGCGGGGCATATATCTCGCGCAGCGTGGGCGTGGCCCGCATTTCGGCGAGACGCCTTTCGGCCTCCCGCCTGATGCGGTGCTTCATCCTGATGCGTTCGGCCCGTTGCCCGGCCTTGCGCGGCGACCCCTTCCGAGCGTGGCCGCCTTCTCCCGCGTCGGGGCTGCTCATGGGTCCACGTTCGTTAGCGCGAGCGTGTCGAAGTCAATGCGCCTGTAGTAGCAGTTGCGCGGCTCGCCGGCCTTGTTCCTGGTGTGGCAGATTCCGCCGCGGCACGGGCGCACGACGTAGAGAAGCGAGTTCTGCTCGCAGTTGACGTATGCTTCGAGCAGGTCGAAGGTCTCGCCGCTCGTCTCGCCCTTGAACCAGTGCTTGTTGCGCGAAGTGCTCCAGAGTATGAGCTTGCGCTTTTGAAAGGCCTCCTTCATCGCCTCCTCGTTCGTGTAGGCGACAAGGATTACCTCCTTCGTGTCGGCGTTCTGGACGGCCACGGGGATGACCGTCGGGCAGGTCGTCCCTATCTTCCCCAGCTTCCCGAAATCAAGCCGGAGTTCATTTGTTTCTTCAATATTCATGCGACAATTATAGCAAAGTTGCGAGTTTGGCAGCTAGCGCGCCGGGCGGTGGCGGTGGCGCTGCGCCGCGTTGCTGGCCTGTGAAAAATGGGGTATTTTTTTTGATTTTCGCGGCGGCGTTTAGTGGAAAGAGGGGGGCGCGGCGGTTTTTTGGGTGTTTTTTTTGGGTGTCAGCCGGGGGCCTGTCTGGCGGGCCCATAACGTTGCGGCGCATGCGGATGCGAGGCGGGCTCTGCGTGGCGTCGCGGAAAATTTTCCGATGCCTGGAAATTTTTCGTTGACTTTTGGGCGGCGGTTTGATAGATTATTTCCCACGCTTTTGCGAGGGGCGGTGCGAGGCACCAAGCCGGCGGGGCGAAGTTCTTTGAAACGCGAGACATTTACGTAACAGACAGACCTCCTATCAGGGAGGGATGTGATGGATTAAGCAATGTGCCGGGACGCACTCGAAGGTTCCGGGCGGAAGCCCGGAGCCGCAAAGATTTCTTTATGAGAGTTTGATTCTGGCTCAGAACGAACGCTGGCAGCGTGGATTAGGCATGCAAGTCGTACGGGGAGGGCGGAGATAGCAATATTTCCGCCTCTTCCAGTGGCGGAAGGGCGAGTAATGCCTGGACAACCTGCCCCTTTGCTGGGAATAACGCGGGGAAACCCGTGCTAATGCCGAATGAGGCGCCCGAGGGCATCCCCGGAGCGCCAAAGGCGGGGACCGCAAGGCCTGCCGCAGAGGGAGGGGTCCGGGTACCATCAGCTAGTTGGTGGGGTAACGGCCTACCAAGGCGACGACGGTTAGCTGGTCTGAGAGGACGACCAGCCGCACTGGGACTGAGATACTGCCCGGACTCCTACGGGAGGCTGCAGTCGAGGATCATTCGCAATGGGCGCAAGCCTGACGATGCGACGCTGCGTGGAGGATGGAGGCCCTCGGGTCGTAAACTCCTGTCATGGCGGAAGAGGCGGAGGCGGCGAACGGCCGCCCGAGTTGACGGTACGCCAAGAGGAAGCCACGGCTAACACTGTGCCAGCAGCCGCGGTAATACAGAGGTGGCGAGCGTTGTTCGGATTTACTGGGCGTAAAGGGCGCGCGGGCGGCTTCGTGTGTCGGTTGTGAAATCTCAGGGCTCAACCCTGAAAGTGCGGCCGAAACTGCGGAGCTTGAGCAAGGGAGAGGAAAGCGGAACTCATGGTGTAGCGGTGAAATGCGTTGATATCATGAAGAACACCGGTGGCGAAGGCGGCTTTCTGGAACTTGGCTGACGCTTAGGCGCGAAAGTAGGGGGAG
>JAFWPM010000281.1 GCA_017509565.1 Kiritimatiellia bacterium
CCACCGCCGTCCATGACTTCCTGGGCGAGCAGACCTATACGGAGCTGCGCGGCCACAACTTCGCGCTGACCGCCGACTTCGACGCCGTCAGGACCGAGGACTACGAGGGCCTGTTCATCACCGGCGGCCGCGCCCCCGAGTATATCCGCCTCAATCCGCGCGTGCGTGAGATCGTACGGGAGTTCTTCGCGGCCAAGAAGCCCGTCGCCGCGATCTGCCACGGCCCGCAGGTGCTGGCCGCCGCAGGTGTGCTGGCCGGCTACAAGGCCACCGCGTATCCCGCCGTCGGCCCCGACGTGACCCTCGCGGGCGGCACCTATGTGGAAGTGCCCGTGACCGACGCCGTCGTCGACCGCAACCTCGTCACCGCACCCGCCTGGCCCGGCGACACCGCCATCGTCAAGGAGTTCGCCAAGCTCATGGGCGCGAAGATCGAGATCTGAGCACCGCCCCGTCCCCTTGCGGGGCGCTTCACGAAGCGCCCGCAAAACACAGCAAAAACCAGCCGCCTTTTCGACGGCTGGTTTTTGCTGCCCTGCAGCGCTCCCCCGGCTCTCCTCCTGCGTTTTTGTGCAAACACGACAAATCCGCGCCCCGGGATCCGTGCAATTCTGACGATGTTTTTTGTCGAAAAAAGCTTGTGTTCGCTTGACAGTTATGGTAAACTGTCCCCATCAAAAAGACAATTGTCTTTATTTCGCGGACATAAGAGAGGTTTTTCCGATGAAAGTTGCAGTATTGGGTTTCGGGACGGTCGGCGTCGGCGTCTATGAGATGCTGGAAAATGCCCCCGGCTTTGAGCCGGGTCCGGTGCTGGTCCGGCCCGGCAAGGAGGACAGGCCCTTCAAGGTCTCGTCCATGGAGCAGATCGCAAACGATCCCGAGGTCTTCGCGGTGGCGGAGGTCATGGGCGGCATCGAGCCGGCGAACAGCTATGTGTCGATGGCGCTCGCCGCGGGCAAGCATGTGGTGACCTCCAACAAGGCCCTGGTCGCCGCGCATGGCATCGAGCTGGCGGCCCTTGCCCGGGAGAAAGGCGTCTCCTTCCTCTTCTCGGCGGCCTGCGGCGGCGGCGTGCCCTTCCTGCACAACCTCGCCATCGCCTCCGAGAGCGACGCGATCCTCTCCCTCGGCGGCATCCTCAACGGCACGACGAACTTCATGCTCGACGCCATGCAGTCCGAGGGGAAGGACTACGGCGACGTCCTGCGCCAGGCGCAGGCGCTCGGCTATGCCGAGGCCGACCCCACGGCCGACGTCTCCGGTCTCGACGCCCTGCGCAAGATCATGCTGGCCTGCGCGGTGGCCTATGACAAGCTGCCGGTCGAGGGCTTCTGCAGCGAGGGCATCGAGAGCATCACCGCCGGGGACGTGGCGCATTTCCGCTCCCTCGGCCTGAGCTGCCGTCTGATCACCTCCGGCGGCCCGGCGGGCGACTCGGTCTACGCCTACGTCGAGCCGGTGCTCTTCCCGGCCTCCGCGCCGGAGTGCTCGGTGCTCAAGAACTTCAACATGGCCAAATACTGCGGGCAGAACGCGGGCTCCATCGTCCTCATGGGACAGGGCGCGGGCCGCTACCCCACCGCCTCCGCGGTCGTGCGCGATCTTTACGGGCTCGGCGGCATGCCGATGCTGCGCCCCGCCTGCCGCAAGGTGGCCGCCGACAACAGCGGCTGCGTCCACGACTACTACGTCCGCTGCGCGAAGGCGGACGCGGCGCGCTTTTCCTTCCGCGAGCGCTGGGAGGACGGCGATCTCGTGCGCGGTCTGACGGAGGCGCTGTCCGTTCCCGCCATGCACGCCCTGGCCGGACAGATCCGAAAGGAGGGCGGCGGCATCTTCTTTGCCGCGGTGGAATAAGCTATGATCAAGGTTGCAAAATTCGGCGGCTCCTCGGTCGCCGGGCCCGAGCAGTTCCACCGGGTCAAGGCCATCGTGGAGGCCGATCCCTCCCGGCGCATCGTCGTGGCCTCGGCCGCGGGCAAGCGCAGCGGCGACGACCACAAGCTGACAGACCTGCTCTACCTCTGCCACGCGCACATCACCTACGGCGTCTCCTGCGACGAGATCTTCGGCACGATCCGGCAGCGCTTCGTCGAGATCCGCGACGCCCTCGGGCTCTCCCTCGACATCGAGCGCGAGCTCGACGCGCTTGCCCGGCGGCTCGACCGGGACATGAGCGTGGATGAGCTGGTCTCGCGGGGCGAGTACTTCACCTCCCGCCTTCTGGCGGAGTATCTGGGCTTTGCCTTCGTCGACGCGGCAGACTGCGTGTTTTTCGGCTTCGACGGGCAGATCGACAAGGAAAAGACCTACGCCGCGATCTCCGACGCCCTCGAAGCGCACGGGCGCATCCTGATCCCCGGCTTCTACGGCCGCCTGCCGACCGGGAAGATCAAGGTCATGACGCGGGGCGGCAGCGACATCAGCGGCGCCCTCGCCGCGGCGGCGGTCCGCGCTGACGTGTACGAAAACTGGACCGACGTCTCCGGCATCCTGATGGCCGATCCCAAGATCGTCAAGGACCCGGCCCCGATCGCGAAGATCACCTACGCCGAGCTGCAGGAGCTGGCCTTTGCCGGCGCCTCCGTCCTCCACGAGGACTCGATCCTCCCGGTCAAGGAGCGCGGCATCGCCCTCAACATCCGCAACACCAACCGCCCGGAGGACGCGGGCACGCTGATCGTCGACGAGGCCGAGGACGAGGCGCGCCGCGAGGAGGAGCGCTTCATCACCGGCATCGCCGGGCGGCGGAATTTCAGCATCCTGACCGTGAGGAAGCGGAACATGAACACCTCCGCCTCCCTCCGGCAGGCCCTCGAGATCTTCGACCGCTACCACGCGGCCGTGGAGCATATCACCCTCGGCCTCGACAGCTTCGCCCTCGTCACCGCGACGGCCGCCCTCGGCGACAGCATCTACGACGTGATCGCCGACATCCAGAAGAGCGTCCGGCCCGACGACGTCAGCGTGCAGGACGGGATCGCCCTGGTGGCGACCGTCGGCCGCAAGATGAGCTCCCGCCCCGGCACCTCGGGCCGTCTCTTCCACGCCCTGGGCAAGGCGGGCATCAACATCCGCACGATCGCGCAGGGCGCAGACGAGCTGGCCATTGTCGTCGGGGTGGAAAACGCAGACTTTGAAAACGCGATCCGCGTCCTGTACGAGCGCTTCGCAGGATAAAGACAGGAGGAAAAACATGAAAGAACTCAAAATCGGCGTGCTCGGCGCGACCGGCGCCGTCGGCCAGGAAATGCTCAAGATCCTTGCGGAGTACGACATCCCCGTCGCCGAGCTCCGCCCCCTCGCCAGTGCCAGGAGCGCGGGCAAGTGCGTCCGCTTCAAGGGACAGGACGTGCCCATTCAGGCCGCCTCGGACGAGGCTTTCGAGGGGCTCGACTTCGTGCTCGGCGCGGTCGAGGGCGACATGTCCCGCCAATTCGCCCCCGCCATCAAGAAGAGCGGCGCCGTCTACATCGACAACAGCTCCGCCTTCCGCCTCGAGCCCGAC
>JAFWPM010000282.1 GCA_017509565.1 Kiritimatiellia bacterium
AGGGTTTCTGGATGACATCGGGGAATTGAAGCGCGTTCGTAAACTTCTACACGACTTCTACGAGAAACTGAAGATCAATTCCGACGTCATCCGCTTCCTAATGATGACGGGCGTGACAAAGCTCACGAAACTCTCGGTATTCTCCGGACTTACGCATCTCACGGATTTGTCGGCATCGCCGCGCTTCGCAACACTCCTTGGCTACACGCATTCCGAAATTGACGGTGCGCTTCGCGAGAATGTCGAGGCGCTTGCGAAAAAACTAGGTCAGGATTTTGAGTCAACCAGAGACAAGATTCTCAAATGGTTCGATGGCTATCGCTTTTCACCGCAAACAGAAGCTCGCGTTGTGAATCCAGTCTCGCTCGGCAAACTCTTTGGTCCAGACGGCGGGGAGTTCAAGAGTTACTGGGAGACTACCGGCGGCTCGACCCTCATCTTCAACCGCATCAAGGCCGTCGGCAAGATGCCGGACGATCTGGAGAATGTCCGTGTCCGCCCGATTCAACTCGATGTGTGCGACGCCGAGACGCTGCCCATTGAAGCGCTACTTTACCAGAGCGGCTACTTGACGATTAAGGAGGTTTTCCACTCCGACAAGCCAGAGGACAAGTGCGTCGCCGCCGCCGACACCTACCGTCTCGCGCCGCCGAACGAGGAAATCCGCCATTCGCTGCGCGATGGCTACGTTTCCCGGATTCTCGGATTCCCGGACGATTCTTGGGAAGTGCTCATTGATCGAGCCAAGCGGCAGATTTGCGAGGGCGACATCAAGGCGTTCCTCTACGAATCGCTCTATGGGCTCTACGCCTCGGTTCCGCCGGACTGGCGGATCGCGAACGAGGCGGAGGCGAAGCGCTACTTCCAGCTCTTCACGGCCATGTGCGGCGCGAATCCGCAGCCGGAAGTCCCGTCCCTGCTCGGCTACGCCGACGCGGTGATCGAGACGCCGGATGCCGTTTACGTCTTCGAATTCAAGTACAACAAGTCCTCCAAGGCGGCGATGCGGCAGATCCGCGAACGCGGCTACGCCGACAAGTGGAAGGGCGGCAAGCGCCCCGTCACCCTGATCGGCGTCAACTTCTCCTCCCGCAAGCGAAACATCGACATCCCGGTCGTCGAGCCGCTTTGACGGCGGCCGTCATGGCATCGCGGCTCCCGAATGAAGACGGTTCTCGTCTATACCCGCCACCCCGGCACGAACTACAACCAGCTGTTCCTTTCGCTGCTGAAAGAGGGAAGGAAACGCGGCTGGACCTTCGCGTTTGTCGAGCCGGCCACGAACCCCGATGACCTGAGCAGCCTCGCGGAGGCGTTCGAGCTGCTGAAGCCGACCGGGTTCGTGGGGAATTTCGTCGGCAAGATCGGCACGCTCCCGCAGGTGCGCGGCGTACCGGCGGTATGGGTGGACTGCCCGCGCCCCTTCAGGGATTCCGTCATGGTGCGCCACGACAATTCCAGCTTCGGACGTATCGCCGCCAGAGCGCTTGTCTCGGACGGTTTTCACGAGTATGCCGTTTTCGGATTCAAGAACAGCCGCTGGTCCGGATCGCGCGAACGGGCCTTTGTTTCAAGCATCCGCGAAGCCGGCGGCCGATGCCGTGTCGTGAAGATCGACAGTCCGCCCAGTGGCCAGTATTCCGCCATCGGGCGGGTCCGAGCCGCGCTGGAGCGCCTTCCGCGCCCGGTGTCCGTCTTCGCCGTGACCGACCACCTCGCCGGCATCGTCCTCATGGCGGCCGAGGCGCTCGGCCTGCGCTGCCCGCGCGACATCCGGCTCGTGGGGTGCGACGACATGGAGCGCATCTGCATGTCCTTCGCGACGCCCATTTCGAGCGTTCGCCCGGACTGGGAGGAAGGCGGCAGGCTCGTCGCCGAGGCGCTTGAAATCCAAATGCGGGGTGGCCCCCCCAAGCGCGAATACCTCTATGGTGCGTCTGGCGTCGTGTGCCGCGCCACCACCCGCGAACCCTACCGGCGCCCCGTGGACGCAAGAGTCGAAAAGGCGCTCGCCTTCATTGCCGCCGAATACGCCTCGCCCGTGACGGTCGCAGACGTCGTGCGCGTCATGGGCGGCAGCGACGGCCATTGCCGCGAGCGCTTCCGCGAGGAAACCGGCAAAACCATCCTCGAGGCGCTTGACGAGATGCGCTGGCAGCGGGCCGTCACGCTTCTTTCGCGCGCCAGGCCGGACTTCCCGACGCTCCATCTGGCCTGCGGCTTCCGCACGGCATCCGGGCTGCGCCAGTTTTTCCGCCGCCGCGCCGGCGTTTCCATGACGCAGTGGCGGGCGTTGAGAAACAACGCGTCGCATCCTGCGGAATAAGACGCGAAAAAATTCTGCGTTTCAAGACGCGAAAAACTTGCGTTGCCCCGTTCGCTCTGCTAGGCTTGTTGTCATTGGCGAGGAATCCGCCGTGCGGGTTCCGGCCATGCAAGCCATGCAGGGAACACGTTACAATTCATGCCGCCACGCGGCGGGCGCAAATCAGGCGGACGGCGATCCGGCGGAAAGCGACGGGGACGGCCGCACGGGACGCGCGCCGTTCCGCATCTCGCGGGCGGCGCTGCCGGCCCTTGTCGTGCCGCGGGGGATGCGCCCGTTCGTCACCCGCGCCGCCGAGGACGTGGCGGGCGACATCGAGCGGATTTTCGGCGCGCGGCCGCGGATCGTCGCGGACACGCCGCGTGGCGGCAACGCGATTGTCCTCTCAAAGGCCGGAAACGGCTGGGAGAACTACGCCGTCGAATCGGGACCGCGCAACACGCTCGCCATCTCCGGCTCGGACGACCGGGGCGTCATGTTCGGCCTCTACCGCTTTGTCTCCGACTGCCTGAGCGTCGATCCGTTCCGGTTCTGGAGCGGGCGGGAGCCGGAAAGGGCGGAAGAGAAGTCGTGGCCCGGCGGCGTTTCCATCCGGCAGGGAGACCCGTCATTCAAGTTTCGCGCCTGGTTCATCAATGACGAGGACTTCCTGAACGGCTTCCACCCGGAGGAGAACGGGCGGCGCGAAATCGACTACGCCCGCTACCACGTCTGCTTCGGGCCGCGGCTTGCCGACGCCCTCTACGAAACCGCCGTCCGCGCCGGCTTCAACACGATCATCTGCGCGAGCTACGTCGATATCCTCAATCCAGACGAAAAGCGGCTGATCGACATTGCCTCGTCGCGCGGCCTCTATGTGACGACCCACCACCAGGAACCCGTGGGCGCCGGCGCGCTCCAGCTCGACCTGCACTTCCCGGAGATGCGCGGCACGACCTACGCCTCGCGTCCCGATCTCTGGCGCAAGGCGTGGCGCACATACATTGCCGAGTGGGCCAAGGTCCCGGACGTCATCTGGCAGCTGGGCCTTCGCGGGCGCAAGGACATGCCGTTCTGGACGACGCCCGAGAAGTGGTGTTCGCCCGATGTGCCCGAGGAGGAGGACCGCCGCCGCGCCGCGTTGATTTCCTCCGCGATGGCGGAGCAGCTGGAGATGATCACGGAGGCCCTTGGCCATCGCCCCGAGCACTTCGCGACGCAGCTCTGGATCGAGGGCACCGAATACTACCGGCGCGGATTCCTCGCAATCCCAGAAGGAGCCATCGTCATCTTTTCCGACAACTGCCCCGGACTCAAGTTCCAGGAGGACATCGGAGGCGTCGAGTCGCTCGGTTCCTCGTGTTGCTTCGGCCTCTACTACCATCTCGCCATCGTCCACGGGAACCACCGCTGCGAACTCGTGCCGCCGGCGCGGACGCGCCAGATTCTCTCCGACGCCTTCCGCAAGGGCGCCCGCGAACTGCTGCTCGTGAACGTCTCGAACATCCGCCCGTTCCTCTACACGCTCCCCGCCGCAGCGGAAATGGCGCGGGACCTCGCCGGATTCGACGCCGCGCGTTTCCGTGACCGCTGGATCGAAGAGCGGTTCGGCGAGCCGACCGTCCCGGCCGTCGCGCGCGCCATCGACCTCTTCTTCGCCGCCTACGAAACCGCGTTTTCGCGCGACGGTGTTTCGTCCTACGGCTCGCCGCGCGAACGCGCCCCGCTCCCCGTCCTCAACGACGGCATCCTCTGCCATGGAATCGCGCGCATGGTGCGCGAACTGCTCTCGCCTTCGCGTGGCGAGGTCCCGTCTGTCGTCTCCCAATACGACGAAGACCCCGACGCCCTGGCGGATGTCCCCGCCGACCTCAACAAGCGCATGAGCGCGGACATGCATCCCGATTTCCGCGATTCCGCGCGGGCGGGGCTCCGCGCCCGGACACAGTCCGCCGCCTTCGCGCGCTGCCTGGAACAGCTGGACCGCGCCGCCGCGGCGTTCGACGAGACGCGGCGCCGCCAGCTTTTCGAGCGCTTTGGCTATCCGGCGGCGTTCATGAGGCTCACCTCCGACATCTTCGCCGAGCTTTCCGCCGCCGTGGAGGCGAAAAGCCTGGGCGACGACGACTGCGCCAAGCGACACGCCGCAACGGCCATGTCGCTCGGACACGAGCGCGACGCCCTTGACGCCCGCTACAACTCCGGCAAATGGACGCGGTGGTACGACCGGGATCTCGTCTATCCATGCCGGTCGGTGATGGAATCTCTCGAACGCGGCCTGGTGGCCGTAGATAAAAAGGCAACACCCACCCCAAAAACAGGAAAGGCAACACAATGAACGCATTGTTCCCACGCAAAGTCCGCAACGCCGCCGCCGCGCGGAATCCACTGCTAGGCGCAGCCATGGCCGCGCTCGCGCTTGCAGCTGCCGCCGCCACGCTTGGCGTCGCATCAGCCGCGACATACGACGCCTCCACCGGATACGTGACAATGTCCAATGTCGGCAAAGACGGCGAATCGCCGCTCTGGACAAACCTCGTTTCAAAAAGCAGTTCAGATTCGACGCAAGTCAACGCCTGGTCTGACGGTCTGGCCCCGCACTCCGGGACGAACTACTACGTCTATAACAAGAGCTTCAGGTCTCCAAAACTCACTTCAGGCGAGTTTGAGTTTGCCGGCGGGCGCTTCCTCATGGCGAAGAGCACAATGTGGCCAAAGACGTTTTCGCCGGCGGTGATGCGCTTCCCGAACGGACTGGAGCTTATGGACGCGGCAGTCATCTGGATCAATGACGGCGGAACAAAATCCGTCGTCATTGACGGCCCGGTCACTTTCTCCGGCGCTTCGACAATCTATCCGGCAAAAAACGCCGGGGACAATTCCAGCATCTGCTTCGTTGGCGATGCATCGTCTCCTGCCGATGCGACAGTCTCGGTTCTGCAGAAATCCCCGTCGTGCTGGGGCTGGTTCGGGCTTCTCGGCGACACGGACGGCTTCCTTGGGACGGTCGCCGTCGAGAGCTGCGGCTACGAGATGGGCACGAACGGTCTGCCGAACGGCACTGTGACCTTTACTGGGACGAACAACGTCCTGCGGCTTTTGGCGAACGGGGCGGCAACCGCCCCCGCCGTAAAAACTCTCGCGTTCGCGTCAGCGGGGCCGCATGAAATCCTCATTGAGGTCGATGGCGACGCGGACGGCAGGATCACCGTCACCGATTCCTTCTCGGCGGCGGCGCCGGTCGCGGTCGCGCTTTCCGGAACCCTTTCCGGCGACGGAAACGTGCGCCGCTTCGCGTTTCTTCGCGCGCCGAAGGGGATGCTCTCCATGGGCGACTTCGAGCTGCCGGTCCGCATAAGCGGCGACTACCGCCTTTCGCTGGCGGTCGAGGAGGACGGCGACGAGCAGATCGCCGTCGTCGAGGCGCGGAAATACGTGACCATGACGAACGGCGGCGCCGACGGCGAGTCGCCGCTGAATTCCGCCACCGTCACCGCCAGCGGTTCGCCGGCGGACGCCTGGTCCAACGGAAGCGCGCCGACGGATCCGACGCTTGGCTACTACGCCTACAACCGGTCGTTCCGCACGCCGAGAACGACCACGGACGATTTCGAGTTCGCCGGCGGCACATTCTACCTGCAGCGTAGCACGATGTGGCCGAAGACGTTTTCACCGGCGACGCTGCGATTCCCGCGTGGTCTGGAAATCATGAACGAGGGCATTGTGCGGATCAACGAAAACGGCCTGCGAGTCGTGGAGATCGACGGCCCGGTGACGTTCTCCGGAACGTCGACAGTCAATCCGGCGGGAGGTGCGGACGTCGGGGAGTCGTGCGTCGCGTTTCTCGGCGCCGCCGCTTCCGAAACGTCGGCTGAGATCGTCGTGAAACCCTCGCAGGGGGACTACCGGGGCTTCTTCTCCCTTGCCGGAAACAACGACGGGTTCTTCGGCACGATCACCGTCACGAACTGCAGCTACGCGATGGGGGCGCAGGGCCTGCCAAACGGGACGCTCGTCTTCGCCGGATCCGGCGATGTCCTGCGCCTCCCCTCGCTTTCGGGCGCGGCCGCAGCGCCGTGCGTGAAGACGCTGTCGTTCGGCGACGAGGGCGCCGCCACGCTGGAGGTCGCCTGCAACGGCGCATCCTGCGGCAAGCTTCGCGTGACGGGAGCGTTTTCCGCAGCAGTCCCGCTCCGTATTGTCCTGTCGGAAAAACCCGCGCCCGAAGCCGCGCGCCTGGAGATTCTCCGCGCCCCGGCGGGCCAGTTCGCGCTTGCCGACTTAGCCCCCGCGCAGACCCGGATCGGAAGTCTCGACGTGGAATGGCTGGTCGTCGAGGATGGCGGCGAATCCGTCCTTGTCGCCAAGGTGTTCCCGTCCTGCACGGTGCTGACCGTCAGGTAGCCTATTGAATGTTTCCAGTTCACAATGTTGCCAGTTCCAGTTCCCAAATCCGAATTGGAAAGTGGCATTGGTTATTGGCAACACTTTCACATTGGCAACATTCC
>JAFWPM010000283.1 GCA_017509565.1 Kiritimatiellia bacterium
CCTGAACCTGGCGTACCAGTTGTCCACGCACGATTCGTTGAGGTTCAGGCCTTTCGCAACGGAGTAGGCTTTCTTCCCGGCCTTGAATGCGGCGAATGCCTGCCGGCGAAACACCTCCCGCTTCGCGCGGGGAAGCGACTTCAGGTTGATTGGTCTTCGGTTCTTCGGCAATCTCATGAATATTATTATACACCTATTATCTATGTCTAGAATAATAATAGCGTAACCTTGGAGAAGACAACTCTTCAGCACGCGCGTCGCCCATCGCCGAAACTGTATGCCTAACTTAGAATTGATACGATATCCAAGCGATACGGTCACATCCAAATTCACTTGCGTCCCACTAGTATTTTAACGCAGATGCGCAGGGAATAAGAACGCCGACGTCACTTGCCCATACCCTGAATGGGATGATTGCACATGGCTTTTTGCAGACAATGCCGGAAACCTCTGCGTTGATCATTACATGGCATGGCAATGATCCAAATTGAAGTACTCAATTTCACGAGATACATTGCGCCCGGCCTCCAAACGAACTGTTCGATTTTTTTGAACAGTTGCCCCATAGTCAAGTTCATTGGTTCCAAAAATATTCTTGGGACGACATGACACATTTGACTTTACGACGCCGGGTGGTTTGCAAACCACCGGAGAAGCATGCCTCCGGCGAATAGCGCCTGCGTTTTGGTAAAATCATAGTTGTGAATTTAAGTTTTGAAAGGCACAACATTCCCATGAAGCACGTTGCAATTCCCGTCCGCCTCATCGCCGCGGCAGCCGCTGCCGCCATCTTTTCATTTGGCTGCGCGGCGCCGCATCCGAGCATGGCCTCGCCGCCGACGCAGGTGCCGGCCGAGGTCGCGCTCTCCCTTTGGAACGGGGACGCGCCCGCACGCGAAGCGCTCACGTCCTACGTCCGCGCGGTGACGGACCCGGACGGCCCCGACTTCATCCCGCCTGCGCGGCGCATCGCCGTCTTCGACCTCGACGGCACGCTCTTCTGCGAGACCGACCCGAACTACTTCGACTACATGCTGCTCGTCCACCGCGTCGCCGAGGATCCCGGCTACAGGGACCGGGCAAGCGCCTCCGAACGCGAGACTGTCCGGAAGATTGTCGAGATGAACGAGACCGGCGCGGCCGCCAAGGGGCTGGAGACCGACCACGGCAAGGCCGTCGCCTCGTCGTTCGCCGGATTCACGCTGGCCGCATTCGACCGCTACATCCAGGACTTCAAGAAAACGCCGATGCCAGGCTACAACGGCATGACGCGCGGAGAGGGCTTCTACCGCCCGATGCTGCAAGTGGTGGACTATCTTGGGGCGAACGGCTTCAAGGTCTGGATCGTCAGCGGCACCGACCGCTTCATCGTGCGCGGCCTCGTCAACGGCTCCCCGCTGGCCGTTCCCCCGGAGCGGATCATCGGCTCGGACGAAACGGTCGTGGCAAAGGGACAGGGCGATGCCGATGGTCTGGACTACCAGCTCTCCGGCGGCGAAGAGGTAGTCCTGGGCGGGCGGTTTGTCGTCAAGAACCTCAAGATGAACAAGGTCGCCGCCATCGTCCGCGAAATCGGCGCCCAGCCGGTCCTCTCCTTCGGCAACAGCACGGGCGACTCCAGCATGGCGGCATACGCGACGCGCGGCAACCCGCATCGCAGCCTTGCCTTCATGCTGTGCTGCGACGACACCGTCCGCGAGAACGGCAACCCGGACAAGGCGGGGAAAATGCGCGCCCTCTGCGAGAAGAACGACTGGATCCCGATCTCCATGAAAGACGACTGGAAGACCATCTACGGCGAAGGCGTCAGGAGGCGTTAGCGGCCGCCAGACGGGACATGGCCGGAACGCGGCCTTGCGCCTGGCGCCATCGAGTGCCGGGCTTCCGGCACGTTACCGTCCGCCTGGACCACGCAACAACTGGCAACCTCGACTTGAAAGCGATGGGCAATGGCTGAATGATGTATAATATATGCGTGAATGTAGTTCTGTCCATTCCCTTTGTATCACCATATCATGCAAAACATACCCTTCTTCCTCCACGGGGGGGACTACAACCCCGACCAATGGCGCCATGTTCCCGGCACAGTTGACAAGGATTTCGAGCTTTTCCCCATGGCCGGGATAAACTCGCTTTCACTTGGCATATTCTCATGGTCGGTCCTCGAACCGGAGGAGGGCCGCTTCGAATTCGGATGGCTCGACGACATCATGGACCGCGCGGAAAAGCGCGGCATGAAAATCGTCCTGGCGACGCCGTCCGGCGCCAAGCCCAACTGGCTCGCCGCCCAATGCCCCGAAGTGCGCCGCATGACAGGCGATGGCGTCCATGAACCTACACGCGAACAGCAGTGCCGACGCCACAACCACTGCCCGACATCGCCAATTTACCGCCGGAAGGTGCTTCAAATCGACGAGGCGCTCGCCGCCCGCTACGGTTCCCACCCCGCGCTCGCGCTCTGGCACATTTCCAATGAATTGAACGGGGAGTGCCATTGCCCGCTCTGCCTTGCCGCGTTTCGCGACTGGCTCCGCGCCAAATATGGCTCGCTCAAAGCGCTCAATGAAGCCTGGTGGACGGGGTTCTGGTCCCACACCTACACTGACTGGTCGCAGATAGGCGCGATAGATTTTTCAATCGACGGCCTTGTATTGGACTGGAAGCGCTTCGTCACGGAACAAACAGCCTCGTTCATCCGCAGCGAGGCGGAGGTCCTGCGCCGCCACTCTCCGGAAATCCCTGTCACGACAAATCTCATGGGATTCTACGAAGGGCTCGACTACGCGCGGCTCGCAAGGGAAATCGACATCGTATCCTGGGACAACTACCCACAATACCACGAACGGCCGGGGGAGACGGAAAGGCTTGCCGCATTCACAAGCCTCACCCATGACTACATGAGGTCGCTCAAGCGCGGGAAGCCCTTCCTGATGATGGAATCGTCGCCGGGGCCTGTGAACTGGTGGCACCACAACCGCCTCCTCCGCCCCGGACAGCACAGGATGAAGTCGCTCCAGGCCATCGCCCACGGCTCCGACTCCGTACAGTACTTCCAGATTCGCAAGGGCCGTGGCGGCTCCGAGAAGTTCCACGGGGCCGTGATCGACCACGAGGGGACAGGCGGGACGAGGATGTTCAGGGAAGTCGCGCAGGTCGGGCGCGACCTTCAGGCGCTCCAGCCTGTCCTGGGATCGACCGTGCGCCCGAAGGTCGCGATAGTCTTCGACCGCGAGTCTGACTGGGCCCTCAAGGCCTCGTTCGGCCCGCTCGACTCCATCAAGAACAGCTACGCCGACACCGTTGCCACGCACTACATCCCGTTCTGGAAACGCGGCATCCCCGTTGACATCGTGGACGGCGACTCAACTCTTGACGGCTACTCGATGGTAGTCGCCCCATGCCTCTTCCTCCTGCGCGACGGCTTCGCGGAGCGCATCGAGCGCTTCGTCGCCGATGGCGGGACTTTCGTCGCGACATGGCTCACCGGCATCGTGAACTCCACCGGGCTATGCTTCACGGGCGGCTTCCCCGGACCTCTCCGCAAGCTCCTTGGAGTCTGGGCCGAGGAGATCGACTACCTATACGACGACGAAAGGAACTCGGTGGTTCCCGTCCCCGGAAACAGCCTTGGCCTTTCCGGGAACTTCGGCACCTCGGTTGTCTGCGACGTCGTCCACGCCGAGGGGGCCGAGACCATCGCCACTTACGGGCGCGACTTCTACGCCGGAAGCCCCGCCCTCACGGTAAACAGATTCGGCAAGGGTGAGGCGTGGTACCTCGCAACGCGCGGCGACGCCGCGCTTCTCGACGCCCTCCACGGCACCCTTGCAAGGCGTCTTTCCATCCCGCGCGCCATCGACTCCGACCTGCCGGACGGCGTATCGGCGGGCATGCGCGAGGGCGCTGGCGGCGAACGCTACACATTCGTCGTCAACTACGCAAGCGAGCCGCGCGCCGTCGATCTCGGCCCCGCCGCACGCCACGACCTCCTCGATGGCGCCACCAAGTCCGGCACTGTCGAACTGGCCCCTTTTGGCGTCATGGTTCTCAACTGACTGGCTCACCCCCTATGAAAGCATCACGATTATTCAGAACCGACCGCCCGCTTCGCGGGGACACCGGCGTCACACGCCAGCAGCCAATTGACGAGGCGGCCTGGATATGGCGCGCAGGTTGCGACAACTGGGGCGGAGCGAAGTTCACCGACACCCGCACCACGCCCGAGGCCCTGGGCCGCGCGCCGCAGTGCTTCCTTCGCTTCCGCAACGACTTCGTCTCCCACGGTGGCTCCGGCGCACTCGAACTGGACGTATCGGCCGACGAACGCTTCATCCTCCTGCTGGACGGGGAGGAAATCGGGCGCGGGCCCAACAGGGGTCTTCCCAACCGCTGGCACTGCCACGCATACCGCATCGAGGGCCTCGGCGCCGGCCACCACCGCCTTGAGGCCGTCTGCTGGCAAATCGGCGAGCACGCGCCGCTCGCACAGCTCTCCATTCGCGGCGGCTTCATTCTCAAGGCCTCCGGCGACTTCGACGCCGCGCTCACCACTGGCAAGGCGCCTTGGCGCGTCGCCACGCTCCACGGGACCCGCATGACCGACAAGGGCAATTCCGGCACGTTCGGCGTCGGCTCGCAGTGCGAGGTTTCCGGCACGTCCATCATCGACGAGGAGCCGCCGCCCGAAGCCTGGGAGGATGCGACCGCTGTCCGCGGTCCCGTGGACACCTTCGCCGGCCTCAGGATGCAGGGCTGGCTGGCTTTCCCCACGCCCCTCCCCGACATGATGCGCGAACGCATGGCCCCGGGCGCGATTCGGCGCGGCCCCGACCTCATCCACGCTTCGCCGGCATGCCCGGCGTCAATCCCGCCGCACTCCACCGTCGAGTCCTACTGGGATCTTGGCGGATACTTCTGCGCATACCCGGAACTGCGCGTCTCCGGCGGCGCAGGGGCCAAAATACGCTGGGGGTGGGCGGAATGCCTCGTCGGCCCCGACGGCCAAAAGCGCGACCGCGCCGAAATCGACGGCAAGTCCATGGACAAGGCGATGGAGGACACATTCCTGCCTGATGGCCGCGGCAACGCCCGCTTCACCACCCCGTGGTGGCGATGCGGCCGCTGGTGCAGGATAACCGTCGAAACCGCCGACGCACCCATTTCCATCGAGTCCGCCGCAATAGTGGAGACACGTCTCCCCGCCTCGCTCCAGGCAAAGTTCGACTGGGATGAGGACATCCAGCGGGCCTGCGAGCGCTCGCTCCAGATGTGCATGCACGAGATGTTCTTCGACTGCCCTTATTACGAGCAGCAGATGTATCCCGGCGACAGCCGCGTCCAGTACCTCGTCGCGACGCTCTTCGGGGAAATGGGACGCCGCGCGGCCAAGAACGCGATTGCGCTGTACGACGCCGACCGACGCGAAAACGGCATGATGCCGATGAACTGCCCGACGCGCGGCACCCAGGAGTCATTCACCTTCACCTGCTGCCAGGCGATGATGCTGGGCGACCTCGCATGGAACCATGACGACCAGGCGACGCTGCGCGCGCGCCTTCCCGGACTCGCCCACACGCTTCTTGGCATGGAGGCCTTCGCCCTCCCCAACGGCCTCGTCGCGGGGACTCCCGGCTGGAACTTCATCGACTGGGAGCCGGAATGGAAGGGCGGCGTCCCGCCCGACGCCGACTCGGGCCGCCCGAACGCCGAAGTCAACCTCGAATACCTGCACGCGCTAATATCCGGCATCAGGACGGCAGAGGCGCTCGGAGAACCCGAGCTGGCGGCCTTCTGGCGCGGGCGTGCGGACCGCCTGCGGGACGCCATACGCTCCGCGTTCTGGTGCCCCGAGCAGGCCCTGTTCGCGTCGGACACCGCCCACTCGGCCTTCTCACAGCACTCCCAGGCGCTTGCCCTGCTCGCCGACGTCCTCCCCGAAGACGAAGCCGCGCGCTGCTTCAACGCCCTTGCGGCATCCGCCGGCGACGCGCAGTTCTCCGCCTTCCCGGCCGAGAACTCGCCCTCCTCCGCCCCACCGGTCTCCACGGACGCGGCTCCGGCACCCCGCGCCACCCCCTGCCCCGGCGGCGCTTGCCACGCCCCGCGGCTGCGCAGGGCCTCAATCTACTTCCGCCACTACCTCTTCGCGACGTTCTTCAAGTTCCACAGGCCCGACCTCTTCTTCGCCGGCCTGGACTTCTGGCGCGAATGCCTCGGGATGCACTGCGCCACTATCCTTGAAATCCCCGACCCGAATTCGCGGAGTGACTGCCACGGCTGGGGCTCGCACCCGCTCTGGCACCTGCACACCGGCGTCGCCGGGGTCCGCAGCGACGCGCCCTTCTACTCACGGGTCCTGGTCGAACCGCAGCCAGGCCCGCTGTCCGCCATCCGCTCCAGCACCCCGACCCCACATGGCGACGTCGTCCTCGACATCGCCTTCAACGATGGCCGCGCATGCGGCACCGTCACCCTGCCCGGACAGCTCCAGGGCACATTTCGCTGGCAGGGACGAGACACCAGCCTATCCCCGGGCGAAAACCGGATTGGCTAGCGCGCCGGAAACACGACGCCCCGCACGGATCCGGGCGGGGCGCTCTGCATGGCTCTGTAGCCTTTCTCATTCCCCAGGCTTCGTTTCAAGTTCAAGCGGAACTTCGCCCAGGTGCCTCAGCTTGAAGCCCGATGCCTTGTATTCGGCGTAGTCGAAGGCCTCCAGCTCGTCAATCGCCAGCTTGTGGAATTCGTAGAAGTTCTTCCACCACTCGTAGCCGGATCCTAGGGACGCGCCAAGATAGGCGTCGGCTATGTCGCACCCCATCTGCGGCGCAACGTAGAATGCGCCCATCGCCAAAACGTTTACGCCGTTCCCTGTGATCGCGCGGAGCGCCGCAGGAACGCTTTCAACTACTCCGGCCATGACATGCGGGCACTTCGAGGCGGCTATGTGTATGCCCATTCCCGTGCCGCAGAAGGCCAGGGCCCTCTCGAATTCCCCCTCTGCGATCAGCGATCCAATGCGCAGGCCGATCCTGTGGAACATCAGGTCCGTGTTGTCGCGCTGGTCGCCCATCGTCGTCACGCCGACGTCCGTGATCGTCCACCCCTTCTTCTCCAAGTGGGCCTTGACGGCCTCCTTGAGGGGGAATCCGGCCCAGTCGGCTCCCATTAGCAACTGCTTGTCCTTAATTGTCTTCATTGTTGTTTGCTCCTCCTGAAACTTGCAACCATTCTACAGTTCCCCGGCCCGGTTCGCATAGCTGTCTAGACAGGATTTTTCACACCGTGCTAGAATATTTCGCATGAAATCAGGCGCAATTTTTGAAGAACTCCTGGACGATATTCGCTCTGGGCGATATTCAGCCTGCGGGAAACTCCCGAGCGAGGCGGTTCTGTGCCGCCGCTTTGCCGTGGCGCGCGGAACAGTCCGCACTGTGCTGGCGATGCTTCGCCGCGACGGACTTATCGAAACGCGCGATGGCTCGGGTTCATTCCTGACCCGCCTCGCGGAGCGGCGCACCGGGCTGATCGGGCTAGTCATTCCCGACTACGCCCGCTTCGCGTTCTTCGAACAGGTGAGAAAGCACATTGAGGCTAGGGCGCGGAGAATGAACTTCCGCGTCCGACTTGAGGTGGCAATCTGCACGGAGCCGGAGAATATCGCCGACGAAATGCTGGGAAAGGCGCGCCAGCTGGTGGCTGACCACGCTGAGGGCGTTTTGTTCAGGCCAATGCTGGCCGCGCGCGGCGACGCGGCGAATATCAGAATCGCCCGCGTTTTCCAGGAGGCTGGCGTCCCGCTCGTGCTTTTGGACCAGGACATCGTGCAACCGCCAGGCAGAAGCGAGTTCGACTTGGTTGCTGTCAACAACGTCAATGCCGGAAGGCGCATCGCGACGCATCTGCTGGCGCGTGGCTACCGCCGCATCGCCTTCCTGATGGGGAGGGATGCCGCGGCGGCCCAGAACGCCAACTGGGGCAACAGGCTTTTCGGTCTTGGCGGCGAACTCACGCTGCGCGGGATGAAGGAAGCCGTGCGCATTCTGCGCCTTGCCCCCGGGAACGCCGCAGGGCTGCGCCGCGCCATGAAGGCCCCGTCGCCGCCTGACGCAATAGTGTGCGGCAACGATGAGTCGGCCGTGGTCCTGATCGAGACTCTGCGCCGAATCGGTCTAACGGTCCCAGGCGACGTCGCAGTCGTCGGGTTCGATGACCTCGAATGCGCCCGCTCCGCATCCCCGGCGGTTACGACAATCCGCCAGCCAGCGGAATTAATTGCCGCGACCGTCTTCAAGACGCTTCTTGCGCGCATCCGCCATCCTGGCACCGACCCGCGCGAGACATACCTGCCTGCGCCGCTGGTAATCCGCAAGTCAACATAGCCATGTCCAACTTGCAACTTAAGGGAGACATATATATGGTATAAGCCATGGCTGCCCTGCCTCCCCTGTTTTTCAGGCGCTCCGCCTCCCGGTGCAGAACAGCGGCGTACTTCGCTCGCCCGTGCCGAACATCACCGGCTTGGCCCCCGCCTTCCCCGGCTGGCTGAATTCGCCTATCCTAGCCTTCACGAAGTCCTTCGACCCGAATGCCATCCCCCTGGAGATGTTCCTGTCCTTCAGGCGCATCTCCCTTAGCTTTATCCTCACCATGGCACCAGCTCCGCGGACTGCCTCCGCCGCTGCAAGGCCTGGCTAGCCGAACACGAAAACACCGCCCCGGCCGAAATCCTCTCCGACGCCATGGCCGCCTACGCCATGCGCGGCACATCCACCGTCCCCCTCTCCGCCAACTGGCACAAATGCCCGCATTGCGGAAAGTTCGACGGATTCAACGGTCATTGTGGAAAATGCGGACACACGATTTCCGATTCTGAGGCAATCCGGCGGGCACGCGAAATGCTCGAAAACGCGATGGACCGAACGATGCTCAAGCCTGTGGACGGAATCGCATACCGTGATGAACTCGGGCAAATTGACCTTGAAGTAGGCAAAAAGGGCGTCGGCAAGGCGATGTAGCATGGAACAGGGCTTGCGAAGCTTGAGCAAAAACATAAAAAAGACATTCCCGCACTCGCTGAAGCACTTGTCAAGGGAGATGTCCTTCCAACAACTGTAGGGACAAAAACAGACACGGCGTTGGACCCGGACAGGCGTTGCATCGTCCATAACAGCTACGCAATCTATCTGGCTCGAAAAGGAGAGAGGCGGTGGCGCGTCTCGACTATCTTCAAGAGCGAGTCTGAAGTTCGCAAGGCCATGGAAATAGCAAAGGAGATCAAGTCACGAAAATGACCGACCTCCTTTTAAAAGGCAGTTGGCCTGAGTCCTTCAGGTCCTACTGCTGAGGTGCGATTGGGTCGCAGTCCCCAGAGTTTCCGCCAGTAGTTTCATTATTCCACATCCTGCCCCCTTTGTCAAACTGCGCTACGACAAACAAACGACAAATTCAGGGAGAAGTTCAAGCCACAAGACTGTGGTTTTACGAGGCCGTAAGACGGCTTGAAGTGCGGGGCGGAAACTCCTCCGACTAACCCTTTACAAAACTTCCGCGCCAACCCTTTTGTACGATCCGGCCATCTATCCCACCGCAAAATCGGCCTTTTCAAGCCACTGCGTCAAAAATCCCGCCCAAATCAAGCCTGTCAAAACTTTCCCCCTATACCCAGCGCTAGACGAATGTCGGCCCAAGGCTCTAAGAACCTGGTGTGCACTGGCCGTCCAACAACGGCATCTCCATCGCCGCCCTTTGCGCAGCTTTGAGGTCGCACCTGCTAATCAGCGCCTGACATTTTTTGGCTGCACCCGAAAACGACGCGCCTATTGACATTTTATTGCCGTCGGCGCATAATTGACATCAAGGCCGATACGCGGGGGCACTTGCCCTACAGCCTCAGCCGAACCCATTGGAGGCATAATTACGACGCCTACACTTCTTGAACTTTCGCCGCGTGATTTCGCATGCGGGATGGCCGAAGCCGCCGAAGCGGGCGGCGAGTGGACCTTCCACCGCTTTCTGCCGGGGCAGGCGCAGGCCTACCGCAACGCAGGCAACGAGGACTTCTACCGCAAGACCTTCGCGACGGCAGGCATCCGCCTCGCCTTCCGCACCGACGCGGAGACCCTTTCGTTCGACTACCGCTTCGCATACGGCTCAAGCCGCAAATTCGGCTTCTTCGACATCTGCGTCGACGGCGCCATAATCGCCCATGTCGGACTCGACGAGGACGACGGCGCGCGCCACCACGCGGAAGCCGGCCTTGGCGCCGGCGCAAAGGACATCGAGATATACTTCCCATGGAGCCGCCAGGCCTTCGTCTCCAACCTCGCGCTTGGCGGCGCCACCTTCGCCGAACCACTGCGCCGGTCGCGGACGATGCTCTCCTTCGGCGACTCCATAACGCAGGGCTACGACGCCCTCCACCCCTCACTCGCATACGCCGAGGCCATCGCGCGCCATCTCGGCGCCGACAACGTGAACAAGGCCATCGGCGGCGACCGTTTCTTCCCCGCGCTGCTGGACAAGCCCGACGCCCCATCACCCGATTTCATCCTCGTCGCCTACGGCACCAACGACTGGCGCCACTGCCGGCCAGACGATGTCCACGCCCGCGCTGCGGCCTTCTACGGGCGCCTTGCCGCGCTCCACCCGTCGGCCCGCATCATGGCCGTCACTCCGCTCTGGCGCGGCGATCCGCCGTCGGCATCGGCCTTCGGCGAGGACGTGCGCTGCATCGACCGGCTCATCCGCGAAGTCTGCGCGGACATCCCGAACGCCACCGTCATATCCGGCTTCAACCTCGTGCCGCACCTCCCAGAGTTCTTCTCCGACCGGTGCCTCCATCCCAATGACACCGGATTCAGCCTCTACGCGCAGAACCTGCTGGGTAAAGTTACATCCGAGCGGTGACATTCAAGCATTCCCGCAACTAGCTTGACCTCACGCCCATTGAAAACTATGAAGTGATTCCATGACGCACGACGAGGCATTTGCGAAACTGGCGCGGTCGAAGTTCCGGTCGAGGTTCCACCTCTCACCGGCGGACCGGCACTACATCGCCGAGAAGGGGATGGAGACGATCCGCCGCCATGCGGCGGACTTCGTCCGCGACCGCCTCGCGCCGGCGGACCCGCCGAACGACGGCCGCCAGACGCCCATGCGCGGCCATCCGGTATTCGTTGCGCAGCACGCCACCGCCACCTGCTGCCGCGGGTGCCTCGAAAAGTGGTGGAAGTTCCCAAAGGGGATCCCCATCCCGCCGGAGCGGCAGGCCGGAATCGTCGACTTCCTCATGGACTGGATCCAGCGCGAGATCGCCGCCGGGGAGACGAATTGAGGTCGGGACAGGGAGAGTTTCTCCATTCTGCGCGCGACACTTGCGAATTGAATTGGCCGACGACCCGGGGCGCATGCGTCATCCGAATGCTCCTATCCCCTTCTTTCACATATGTGGCATTTGAAAACAAACCTGACATAAAATGGCAATTTGCCTTATCTATGGTTTTATCCTATACTTTCCCCGTACTTCAGATTTAGGACGATATTATGGAGCTGGCAGATGAATGGGAAGGTTCGTATTTGTACGTTAGGAGGCGGCCTGGGATTGTTTCTCGCCTTGGGATGCCTTGCGGTGCAGGCGGCCGATGACGCCTTTGGCTTCCTGGATGGGGATGGTGAGTCGCTGTCGCTTTTCGGGGTGCGCCTCGGGCAGAGGATGGATGACGCCGAGTTCTGTCCGTCGCCGCACTACGACATAAGGGCGAAATCCGGGCAGTATGAATATTGCAGGTTCACGCCATCCGGCGAAGCAGCCGATTCTCGCTTTCGCAATTATACCGTCTGAACATGCAGATAGAATGCCTGTCCCCTTATCCATGCGCAATTGTGTAGCGAACGCGCTTTGTGGTAGAATCATGTCAATGAGAAAAAGCATGTTGATCATCGATAAAACCTTAGAGGTTTCTTCTAGGATATGCGCCATTGCGCTTTTCGCGGCTATGGCGGGTTGCGCGCACATGGGCGCGGACGGCGGACGCGACAAGTTCGTGGCAATCGGCGAGGCCGTGCCGGACGCCATCATGGAGATCAGGTACTATTCGACGTACAACTTCGTCGGCGACCGCATCGACGGCTACGAGCGGCCATGCGCCCTGCTCACGAAGGAGGCGGCAAGGGCCCTCAGGGCGGCGAGCGACGAGTGCGTCCGGCGCGGCTACCGCCTGAAAATCTACGACGCCTACCGCCCGCAGCGCGCGGTCTCGCACTTCATGCGCTGGGCGAAGGACACCGGCGACACCCGCATGAAGGCGCCGTTCTACCCGAACCTCGACAAGTCCGTCCTCTTCGCGCAGGGCTACATCGCGGAGAAGTCCGGCCACAGCCGCGGCAGCACCGTGGACCTGACGCTTTTCGACATGAGGACCGGCAAGGAGGTGGACATGGGCGGCACCTTCGACTGGTTCGGGGAGGAATCCCATCCCGACTACAAGGGCGTCACGGAGGAGCAGCTGGCCAACCGCATGCTCCTGCGCGAAATCATGCTGGCCCACGGCTTCAAGCCCCTCGCCGAGGAATGGTGGCACTTCACGCTCAGGGACGAACCCTATCCCGACACCTACTTCGATTTCCCCGTCAGGTAGCCACCATGCAGGATTAAGCCGCCCATAGGCCGCCCGCGGCGACGGCGGGGAGAGACCGTCGCGTCTCTACATCCACAGATGACCGAGGATAATATATGGCATTTCCAAATACCGATGCTGGGCCCCGCCACATTCTTTTCGTCTGCCACGGCAACATCTGCCGCTCGCCGATGGCGGAGTTCGTGATGAAGGAGCTGCTGCGCCGCGCGGGGCGCGACGACACCGAGGTGGAGTCCGCCGCGCTGCACACAGACGAAATAGGCAACGACATCCATTACGGGACCCGCGCGAAGCTGCGCGAGAAGGGCATCCCCTTCGCCCCGCGCGCCGCCTGGCTGCTCACGGCCGCCAAGGCGCGCGAATACGACCTCCTTATCGGCATGGACGACTACAACGTCGCCGACCTCCGGCGGCTCGTCTATCCCGAGGACCGCCCGAAGATCCGCCGTCTCCTCTCCTTCGCCGGCGAGGAGCGCCCAATCGCCGACCCGTGGTACACAGGCGACTTCGACGCCACGTACTCGGACATTCTCAAAGGCTGCACCGCGCTTTTGGAACACCTGCCACTGAAGAAGTAAAAATTTGACCAAGGAAGACCGCAATGACTGAAATTGAGAAAATGCATGCCGGGAAGATATACAACCCGATGATCGAGGAGATCATGGAGCCCCAGCTGAAGTGCATCGAAAGGCTGGCGGCCTTCAACGCGACGCTGCCGTCGGAAATGGACAAGCGAACGGCGCTGCTCAGGGAGATGCTTGCGGAGTGCGGGGAAAACTGCTACGTCGAACCGCCCTTCCGCGCCAACTGGGGCGGGCTGCACGTCCATTTCGGCGACGCCGTCTACGCGAACTTCAACCTGACGTGCGTCGATGACGCCGACATCTACGTGGGCTCCCACACGATGATCGGGCCGAATGTGACAATCTGCACGGCGTCGCACCCGCTTTCCCCCGCCTTGCGCGAAAAGGGGCTGCAATACAACCGGCCTGTGCGCATCGGGGAAAACGTCTGGATCGGCGCGGGGGCGATCATCCTGCCGGGCGTCACCATAGGCGACAGGAGCGTCGTCGGCGCCGGATCGCTCGTACTGCGCGACGTCCCGCCGGACGTCGTAGTCGTCGGCTCCCCGGCCCGCATCATCCGCTCCGTTGACGGCCGCGCCCACGACGAGCCCGAAACGTAGATTCATTGAATAGCGAACGAGAATGGCAAGGCTGGCACGCATGGAACAATGGCGGTGATTGTTCGCAGTCCAGCTTTTGGTCGCACATCCAAAATTGGATTGCGGTGGTGTTGTGGTTTTGTTAGAATCAGTTGCCTAGGAACGGCGATGGCATTCATGGGACGACAGGACGATTCGGTGAAACGAGATGGCTGCACACGCAAGACGGGAAAACCTTAAACGGCTTCGGACGGGGCCGAAAATCTGCTGGCGGCAATGGTCGCCGGTTTCTCCGAGGCGCGGGCGGTTGATTGGCTGCGCGTCAAGTTCCCCTCGTTCGACTCCTCGCATGGCGAAGCGCTTGACTGCGCCGCCACCAAGAACGAGCGCGACTACTTCGCCGACACGCGGCTGCTGGGGTTTGTGACGACGCTGGCCGACGGAGATGCCAACCGCCCGCTGGTCGTCGCGGCGGTTCGCATGAAGCGGGAGCTCACGGAGCGCACGAGCCGCCTCGTCCAGTTCGTCTACGCGAAAAAGGTGCTCCAGGGCGCCATCGCCAAGGGCGCTCTCGGCTTCTCCGGGATTCCCTCGCAGGGGCTTTTCTTCTTCCACGACGCAAACGGCTGCTTCCGCCTGTCGCTCGTCACGGCGGAGGTGGAGCGGCGCAAACTCAAGTGGAACGAGGCGAAGCGCCAGAGCTTCTTCGTCGAGCCGGACGCCGCGAACAACATCGTCCGCCGCCGCCTCGCCGACCCCATCCGCTCCTTCGCCGACCTGAAGAACGCCTTCTCCGTCGAACAGCTCACGAAGGAGTTCTACCGGAAGCTCTTCGACTGGTACACCTGGGCGATGGAGCCGGCGACGGACGTCCATTTCCCGAACGACATCGGCGACAAGACGGACGACCGCCGGTACAACAACGAGGCGGTCATCCGCCTCGTCACGCGGCTCATGTTCACCTGGTTCATCCGCCAGCGCAAGCTCGTGCCCGACGCGCTCTTCGACCGCGACGGCGTCGCCGGGCTCCTCATGTCGTTCGACCCCGACTCGATGGAGCAGGACAACTACTACCGCGCCATCCTCCAGAACCTCTTCTTCGCCACCTTCAACTGCCAGCCCGCGAAGCGGCGCTTCATCCGCACCTTCCGCGGCAAGAGCGCCGAACGCCATGTCACGACGCTCTACCGCTACGAAAGGGAGTTCAGGGGCGGCGACGGATCCGCTTTCAGGGAGACGATGCGGAAGGTGCCCTTCCTGAACTGCGCGCTCTTCGACTGCCTCGACAGGCAGGAGCGCGAGGAGGACGGCGGGCGCGAACTCTACTTCGACGGCTTCAGCGGCGAGAAGGGCCATGCGGCACATGTGCCGAACGGCCTCTTCTTCGACGACGAGCGCGGCATGAGCCAGTGCCGCGTGATGGAAAAATGCGACAGGACAAAACCTGACCCGCGCCGCCGAAACGCCCGTCATCAGCAGAAACGCGGCCCGGAAATATCCGTGATCCGATGGAGACACTGAGGCCCCCGAATCGTGGTCTGACCATGTCCGAAAGCAAATAAAAAGGAGTGCGGCGTGCAGGCAATCATAGACCGTCCTTCGCGGAACTTCGACGAGCGGAAGCTGCCCGTCTCGATGATTGTCATCCACTACACCGAGACGAAGACCTGCGAACAGGCCTTGCGCATCCTGTGCGACCCCGCCGCGGAGAAGCGCGTCAGC
>JAFWPM010000284.1 GCA_017509565.1 Kiritimatiellia bacterium
ACGCCGTCCTGCTCACCACGTGGTACCACCCCTCACCTTCGTTCTTTATCCGAGACTTCCGCATGCTATTTTCCTCCATTCGCTACAAATATTACCATTCCCGCCGTTCAGTGTCGATATATTGTCTGTCCCTTTATGCACTCCGTTACGCGACATTCGACAGCCGACATCCGACAACCCCTATTCCAACCTTCGATAAAATGTCTGTCCCTTTATGCTATGTACACCGTCGATATATTGTCTGTCCCTTTGTGCACATTGGATATTTGGTATAATGGGTGTGTCAGTTCGAAACCCATCCTGACATTAATCAAAACTAGGAGACAACATGCGATTAAAGCAGGAACTTGCCGGCGTGACCCTTCTCGGGGCCGGCTCGTCGCCAATACCGGCGACCTACGCACCGGAAATCCTCGAAAGGTTTCCCAACAAGCACCCGGACAACGACTACACCGTCGTCATGCTTTGCCCGGAGTTCACTTCGCTCTGCCCCAAAACCGGACAACCCGACTTCGCGGAAATCAGAATAGGCTACATCCCCGACGGATTTCTCGTCGAATCCAAGTCGCTGAAACTCTACCTGGCATCGTTCCGGAACCATGGCGACTTCCATGAGGACTGCGTGAACATCATAATGAAGGATCTCGTGCGGCTGCTCGCCCCGAAATACATCGAGGTCGAGGGTCTGTTCACCCCGCGCGGCGGCATTGCCATCCATCCCTGCGCCAACTACGCGAAGGAGGGCACCCCATACACCGAAACGGCGCGCGCACGACTCTTCACGCTGATGGACAAGCAATAGCGCAAACATGGACTGCAATCAGGAGGCCTCCATGCAATTCCAGAACGAGATTGTCATTTTCCTCTCCGTATTCGCCTTCTTCGGCTGCCTTCTCGCCTTTTTCCGCCTTTTCGGGAAAAGCGGCCTTTTCGCCTGGACGGTGCTATGCACGATTGCGGCGAACATCGAAGTCCTCATCCTTGTCCACGCATACGGCATGGACACGACCTTGGGGAACGTGATTTTCGCCTCGTCGTTCCTCGCGACCGACATGGCCAGCGAAATCTACGGCAAGAGGGTGGCGAACCGCTGCGTCATGCTCGGCATTGCGGCGAACATAACCTTCATCGCCATATCGCAGAGCTGGTTCCTCTACGTTCCGGCAGAGGCGGACACGATGGCGGGGCCAATAAGGGCGGTTTTCTCAAACACGCCAAGGGTGATGCTTTCAAGCCTGGCAGCCTACGCGGTCTGCGAGCTGTACGACGTCTGGGCCTACCACGCGCTTTGGCGCCTCACCGAGAGGAGATGCGGGAACAGCCGCGCCTTCCTCTGGGTCAGGAACAACGGCTCGACCCTCGTCAGCCAGCTGATAAACGTGATTTCATTCAACCTGCTGGCCTTCGCCGGCGTATTCCCGGCGCAAACGATAATCGAGATACTCGTGTTCGGCTACGCGATCTTCATAGTCACATCGATTCTCGACACGCCCTTCCTCTACTGGGCGCGCCACATAGCCGACAAGCATCCAGAGTTGCTGCGGTGACCGGGGCAAGGCCCGCCCGGCGGCCGCAACACGCGCGGCCGCCGGTGGCGCGGCGCGCGCGAAGCCTGCGTATTTCGCACGGAAAAATTTCCCAAATCCGCACGATTTTCCGGAAATTTTATGCTAATATAATCATGAAGAAATTTCATTCTCCAAGCAAAGGAAGTGCAACCATGACGAAGTATACCCCCCCCCGTATAAGGGTTCGTGATTCAGTAGCCGTCGCGGCGTTGTCCGCGCTCGCCGCGGCGCTTGTCGCCATGCCGTCTTCAGCCGACACCGTCGCATGGTGGCACTTCGACGAAAAAGCCCCGGGCGAGGAGTACGACACGTCGTCCGCCACGGCGTCCATGTCGTCCACGAAAGTCATCGACTCGTGCGGCAACGCCCCGGACGGAGAACTGCTCGTCGTCGGCGGCACCACCACGGGCAAATGGAGCACCAAGCCCGAAGTCCGCCCGAAGCCCGTCCTTCCATTTGTCGGAAAGAAGATTTACGATCCCGTGGGCAACACGACCAATGAGAACCGTTCGGCGTTGCACTGCACCTTTACCAGCGGAGCGAACAACGGCACAACGTACCAGGCCTACTACGGTGGCGCCGTCCGCATTCCCGGCTCCAATCCTTCGAATCCCGATGTCACGCAGCCGACGGACGCCATCACGGTGGAGTGCTTCGTCTGCACCACGAACACGACAGTCCCCAATGTGTTCATGCCGATCGTCGGGAAAAAGCGCGGCAACGCCTGGACATCGGAAACCTGGGCTCTCTACGCCAAGGCGAATGGAAAAATCTCGCTTCGCCTCTTCACGGACAAATATACCGCAGCCCAAATTCTAGGACACGAAACCGCCCCTCTGGGCACACATATGGTCAACGACGGCGTCTGGCACCACGTGGCCTTCACATACGACAAGGAGTCCGGCATTGCCAAGGTCTACGTCGATTACGAACTCGACCAGACGCACCAGCTGACCGCTGGCGGCGCCCTTTCCTACGACGCGAATGCCTCGAAACCCAACCTCCACGCCCTCTGGATCGGCGGATATCCATTCAGCGACTCCGCCAATGGTCGTGTCTTCAACGGATTCATCGACGAAGTGCGCATCTCCGACGCCGTGCTGGAGCCCGCGCAGTTCCTGCATCTCGTGTCCGAAGGTTCCGACGACGAGGATGTCATCTTCCACTTCCCGTTTGAAGGAACGTCGTCGATCGCCCTTACGGACGGCGCGGTCATCGCCGGCGCCATCGGCGGTCCCCAGGCCGTCTACCACGCCACAAATACCGCAGCCGGCGTGTCCCTGTCCTACGACACGACGGAGAAGGCGGGCGGCTCGGTCGCTTCCGGCGTATTCGCCGATTCGTCCGTCGCCGACGGCTCTTCCATGCGTTTCACGTCGGCCAACGACGGCGCAGCCGGCTATTTCCTGCAGGCTCCCAAAGTGACGAACCGCCTGTATCCGACCGATTCCGACCTTCCCACGACGAACTTCAACTACACGGTCGAATGCTTCGCCAAGGCGGCGCACGGCGACGGACAGGTCCGGCGCACGATCCTCAAGATCGGAGCTGGCGCGTCGTACATTCCCGCCCATTTCGTCACGGGCGATGCGAGTTCCAGCCACAGGGTCGAATTCTGCTGCGCCTTGAACGCGGGCCATGACTGGACGACACTGGGAAAGTCCCCCGATGACGCTCCATTCGACGATGGCGAATGGCACCACCTCGCGCTCGTGAGCGACGCGACGAACAAACTCGTCCGCATCTACTTCGACTACCAACTGGTGGCGACAAAGTCCAACGCCTACCTGCCCGCCCCTATCGGTTTCGGGCTGTACGTCGGATGCAAGGAACGGGGCGAGGGCCAGTTCTTCGACGGCTGGGTCGACGACATCCGCATGACGAAGCGCGTCCTGACGCCGGAAGAGTTCCTCACGACGCACCCGGTGGGCTCCGCGACGCAGCCGCTTCTTACGGCGATGCTGGAACAGAACTACGAATTCACCGGCACGGCGGACTCCTATTGGACCTTGACCGGCACCGGCGCGGCGCGCACTGGCGGCACGGCTCCGGTCTTCGAGCAGGTTTCGCGCGGCGCGCTTCTCCTGGACGGCACGAACGGCACGGTTTCCGCGGCGAACGAATGGTCGGCCAAGATGGACCGCAGCAACATCACGTTCCCCGTGAGCCCGCTCTACGAGCAGGACGCCTACACGGTCGAGTTCTGGGCCAAGTTCGACGGCTACAAGGTGGGCGGTGAAAAAAAGGCCGCCGACGCCAAATTGGGCGGCAACAACCACGCCGGCGTCCTGCGTTTCGTGCGTGCCGATTCGACCACGTTCGATTGGTATCTCTTCCGAATTGCGGACAACCCGAGCGGCTTCCAGATCGCCATTCGCAACGCCAAGGGCACCATCGAATACAAGAGCTTCCTGCTTGAGAACCGGCTCGTGGCCGACGGCAAGTGGCACCACTACGCCGTCCAGATCGCGCGGAACGCGGACAACACGCAGTGCTCCGTGATGCTCTACGCAGACTACGAACCGCTCGCCTTTTCGTCCACCGCCCCCAAAGAGCCGCAGACGGTCGCCGGACTCTTCAAGTCGGCGACGGGCCACCGCCTGATGGTCTGCGAATCGACGAGCGCGGACTACAACATCCTCGGAAACATCGACGCGGTGCGGTTCTGGCGCGGGACGCCCGATCCGGCGCAGTTCTTCGGGCGCGCGAATTCGCCGTTCATGCTGATTGTGCGGTAGGGGCGCGGCAGGGGCTGGGGCGCGCCCCAGCCCCTGGGCGGCTAGTAGTTCCGCGATAGGGAGACAATTTCGAAGAGCTGGCGGTCGTCAAGGCCGGCCAGCCATCCGGCGCCGCTCTCCACAATCGAATCCGCGAGCTTGCGCTTGCCGGAGATGAGGTCGTCGATCTTCGATTCGAGCGTCCCGTCGCAGATGAAGGTGTGGACGAAGACGGTGCGCGACTGGCCGATGCGGTGGGCGCGGTCCGTCGCCTGGTTTTCGGTGGCGGGGTTCCACCAGCGGTCGAAGTGGAACACATGGTTGGCGCGGGTGAGGTTGAACCCGAGGCCGCCGGCGCGGATTGAAATCAGGAACACCGGCGGGCCGTCCTCCGACTGGAAGCGCGCGACCATGCGTTCGCGCTCGTCGGCGGGGACCGCGCCATGGAGGAACGGGACCTCGAAGCCGAACCTGGCACCGAGGTGGCGCGCGAGGAGCTTGCCGAAGGAGGCATACTGGGTAAACACGAGCGCCGCCTCGCCGGCGGCGAGGACGCCAGCGAGCATTTCATCGAGGGTGGCGATCTTGCCGGAGAGTTCGGGGTCGAGCGGGTCGCCATCGTCCGGCGCCGCCACGCCGGCGCCGGCGGGCGGGTAGTCGCAGATCTCCTTCAGGCGCGTAATCAGGGCGAGGACTGCGCCGCGCCGGGAAATACCCTCGCGCGAACCGATGTCGCCCTCGGCCGCGGCGGTGGCGGCCGCGTATGCGACGGCCTGCTCCCGCGACAGATGGCAGTAGACGCGTTCCTCGACCTTGGAGGGGAGTCCTGCGGCGATTTCGGGGTCGGTCTTGACGCGGCGCAGGATGAAAGGCGAGACGATCCTGCGGAGTTCCGAGAGGGCCGCGTCCTCGGCGGAGCCGGGCTGGGCCTTCCTGAAGCGGCGCTCGAACTCGGCGCGTTCCGGGAGCAGGCCCCGGTTGATGAAGTCCATGACGGCCCAAAGGTCGCCGACGTTGTTCTCGACGGGTGTGCCGGTGATGGCGATGCGCCAGTCGGCGTCGAGGGCGCGCGCGGCGCGGGACTTGACCGTGGCGGCGTTTTTCACGTTCTGGGCCTCGTCAAGGGCGACTATGGCCCAGTGGACTAGGGTGAACGAGTCCAGTTCGGCGCCGAGCATCTGGTAGCTTGTGACGCAGACGTCGCGTGAGAGGGCCTTGGCGGCGAAGGCCTCGCCACGGACGCGGTCTGCGCCATGGTAAATCCAAGTGGAGAGGGAGGGGGCGAAGCGCTCAAGCTCATGCGACCACTTGAGCATTATGGACATCGGGCAGACGACGAGGACCGGGCCCCGCGGGCCGCATTCGCGGACATGCAGGAAGGCGGCGATCGTCTCGATCGTCTTGCCGAGGCCCATGTCGTCGGCGAGGCAGGCGCCGAAGCCGACCTTGTGGAGATAGGCGAGCCAGTCGAGGCCCTGCTTCTGGTAGGGGCGCAGCTCCCCGCGGAGGGAGGTGGGGACGGGGACGGGTTCGACCTTGCCGGCATGGCGCATGGGGGCCAGCAGGCGGCGTGCCTCGGGCGGGAGGGCGTCGTCGGGCACCTCGACGGCGATTTCGCCGCTTGCCGAGAAGCCGAGCCGGACGAGTTCGCGCAATGTGAACTTGCGGCCAGCGAGGGAGGCCAGCCTGGCCTCGGCCTTCGCGGCGAGGGCCGGGTCGAAGTTCATCCATTCGCCGCCTATGCGGGCGACGGAGGAGTTGTTCTGGACGATCCACCGCAGCTCTCGCTCAGTGAGGCCGGTCCCGTCGAGGGCGACGCTCCACTTCACGCTAACGATGGAGTCGAGGGAGAAGGCGCTGGACTTGCCCGGGGCTTCGAGCGAAGAGAGGCGGACGACGGGGCGGCGCGCGTAGGCCGGCTTCCACCAGCGCGGGGCGAACACGGGGAAGCCCGCAGCGGAAAGCGACGGAGCGACGCCCTCCATGAAGGCGCGCAGGGAGGCGGCGTCGAGACGCGCGGAGACGACCATGCCCGCGACGCCGGCGTCGGAATCGGCGAGGTCGCCGACATGGCGGCGCAGGAGGCCAAGGGCCAGCAGGAAGCGCGCGGATCGCTCCGGGCCAAGCGAGGCAAGGGTATTCGAAGAGAATGGGGACACATCATCGCCGGAAACCACGACTGGGACAAGCGTCCAAAGCGGCGCCGGCGATGCGGAGTCGACGGGGTCGGCGATCCTGAAGGCGAGCCCCGGCCCGTCGCCGGGGTCGGGGCAGGCGCGCGCCCGCCAGAAACCGACAAGGGACGCGACGGAGCCAAGACACGCGGAGACGCCGGCGGGCATGCGGGCGTCCGGACCTGACAGGCCGGCGAGGAAAAGCGAGTGGGGGTTGTTCGGCGAGACGCGGTCGAAGAGCATCTGGCGCGCCTGGAAGGCGGCCGAGCGCATCTGGAGATCGACGGCGTCGCGGAAAAAGAGGCTGAGGGGCGAGGCGCCGGAGAGACCCGGCGAGGCGGGCTCGCGGGAGCGGCAGAAGGCCTCCACGCGGCGCTCCTCGCCGGGGGTTGCGGCGAGCCTCCAGCGGCACACATCCCCTTCAAGCGCCGGCAACGCGCGCCCAGCGGCGACAGCCTCCGCGGCGAGCCGCCAGATGTCGCCGTGGGCGGCCAGGTCCCCGGCAATGGAAAGGCGCGGCGAGAAGTCGGACCTGCCTGACATGGCGGCGCGCACAGTCCTGGCGAGCAGGACGGCTGACTCGGCGGCGGACAGGGGCAATGCGGGGACATCGCCGCCTGAGGAAAGCGGAGTCCGGCGGACATGGCGCTGGCGCAGCGATGGCCGGCGGCCGCCGCAAAGGGCGGCGACGGCGCGGGCGAGCAACGGCGCGGGGCA
>JAFWPM010000285.1 GCA_017509565.1 Kiritimatiellia bacterium
CCGGCTCACCAATTAGAACTGGATTATTCTTAGTTTTGCGGGAAAGGATACGTATCACATGCCTGATTTCGGAATCCCTCCCTATCACAGGGTCCAACTTCCCCTGGCAGGCGGCTTCGACCAAATCGGACCCGTATTTTTTAAGGGCATCATACTGGCCTTCCGGATTGTCGGAGGTAATTCGCTGGTTTCCCCTGACCTCCTTCAAGGCCTTGAGCAGAACGTCTTTTGAAATTCCGGCATCCTTTAGGATTTTGCATGCAGACGTCCCCGAAGCCTCCCCGTCGGTCATGGCGAGAAGCAGGTGCTCAACGGAAACATATTCATCCTGCAGGCGCTTCGCGTGGTCCTTCGCCCTGACAAGAAGTTCATTAAGTTGCTGCGTCACGTAAATCTTGCCCATCTCGGTATCGCCGGATACATGCGGCTTTGATGCGAGGGACTCTTCAACATGGGCCTTTATGTCGGGGACAGCGGCACCGCACTTGGCAAGCACCTGAGGGACGAGCCCATCTTCCTGCGTGACCAAGGCAAGCAGCAGATGGTCTACGTCGACTTCCTGATGGCCGAAGCGGATGGAAATCTCCCTTGCTGCCTGTAGGCCAAGTTGGGCCTTTTGAGTGAATTTTTCAATATTCATTGTAGTATCTCCTATTCCCCTTTCAACAAGCATAATCAATGCCAAATACGTAGATTCCTATAACGCAACATATCGCCCCCGCCAACGCGCGCCATTCAGTCACATTGCGACTTAATGCCGCATCTTGACATCGCTTCGTCATTTTGTTAAAATTTTCGTAAAAGGGACAGGTCTTTCAAAAAGAAAAAGGAGTTTGACATGCGAACGGCACGGCTGAAATTGAATGGCGCATACTATCATGTAATGAACAGATGCGCGTTGCAGGAATTTCTCTTCGACGAAGAGGAGAAGGACATGTTTGTAAAGATGATGCGGCGGGCGGAGTTTTTCTCCGGCATAAAGATATTGGACTATTGCGTCATGAACAACCATTTTCACATTTTGCTTAAGGTGCCTGAGCGCGAAGATGTCCCTGAATCCCTAATCAGGGAGCGGGTTACGGTACTTTATGGCGAAGAGAGGGCAAGGAAAATGTTTGCTCGCTGGGATGCTTTCAGGGCGGCAGGGCAGGCCGAGGCTGTGGAGGGCGAGCTATCCTCCCTTAAGCGTCGGATGTATGATCTATCGCAATTCATGAAGACACTGGACCAGCGCTATTCCGTCTGGTACCGTGCCAACCACGACATGAAGGACGGGACGATATGGCAGGGGCGTTTCTACAGTGTGCTGCTGGATTCCGATTCGGGGGCTCTTTCGGCCGTATCATCATACATTGCCATGAATCCCGTTCGTGCAAAAATAGTGGCCAATCCGGAAGACTACCCCTGGAGCGGCATTGGGGCGGCAAAGGGAAAAGACAACCAGGCCCGCGAAGGCCTTGGTCTAATTTTCGGTTCGTCACGAGATGGCGACCTGATTAGACAGATGAGGCAAGCCATTGAATTGCAAAATAAGGCGGCTAAGGCAAAGAATGAAGAGCCAAAGGCTGACGCCACCATGCCACAATCTTCCGGGAGAGGGGCGCTTCTTTTGCGTCGGATGAAAGTGCTGTCGCACGCAAGGGCAATGGGTTCGCAGCGGTTCCTCGCCTCACATCTTGGAGTCCCGCAGCCGGAGGTGGGCGAAAACCTTGCCGGGACAATTAATACGGGTCTTTCGCTAGGCGACGGGAAGCTGAAGCTATACGCCCTTTCCAGACTGCGATGTGACTAAAGGCGAATAAAATCAACGACGTTTGTCAACAAGGCAAATTGAAGGGACAGGTCTTTCATGAAGATAGGTTTACTGGTTGCAATGGACAAAGAGGCGGCGCTGGTGGAAGAGGCGACGCGCGGGAGGGACGACGTGGCGCTGAGGAGGAGCGGCATTGGGAAAGTGAACGCCGCATTGGCGGCGCAGAGGCTAATCATGGAATGCGCGCCAGATGCGATAGTAAGCACGGGCGTCGCGGGAGGCACCTTCGCCGCAAGGGCGGACGTCCTGGACGTGGTGGTTGGCGAAAGGTGCGCCTACCACGATGTGAACTGCGGGCCGGATGTCGCGGAAGGGCAGGTCCAGGGCCTCCCGCGGGAATTTCACGCATCCCCCTCCCTGCTTGCCGCTGCACTTGGCGTGGCCGGCCGCGCCGGCAAAGCGAGGCCGGGGCTGATTGCCACGGGCGACCAGTTCGTGACTTCGCCGGACCAGGTCAGCCGCATCCTTGAAATCCATCCCGGAGCCGCTGCGGTGGACATGGAGTCCGCCGCCATTGCCCAGGCATGCTTCCTGCACGGCGTACCCTTCATATCATTGCGCGTCATAAGCGATGTGCCCGGATCGGCAAACAGGTACGCGCAGTACAACGACTTCTGGGAGAGGGTAGAGGCGGAATCGTTCAAATTCCTCCGGCAATTCCTTGAAGCGATTGTCCGCTGACAGCCGGCGCGGCACTGAAAGGCCTGGGCAATCCGCCGGGGCGGCTACTGCGCCGGCACGGGGACACGCCTGCGCGACTGTCTGCCTTCCGCGTCATATTCGAAAATGTCGCGGAAGTCAAACTTGGACGCCACTGATGGGTCGGCATAGGCGCCATCGCCGGCGGAGTAGTCGATTTCAAGGATGCGGCCATCCCCATCGTAGCGGCGGCGTTCGACGGGCGGGAAATACCAGGTGACGAAGGACGGCGGGGAGAAATTTCTGCCGTCATCGGCGATGCAAAGGACATCGACCCGGCTGGAAGGCATGCCGAACGGGGTGTCGAACCCGGGGTTGTGGTATGCGATGGTGATTTCCGCGATGCGCCCATCGTCCAGTTCGCGGATTTTCACCTTGTCGGCGTCGCCCTGGCCGAGCAGCCAGTGGTAGCGGACGCCTTCGGCGGCGGGCATGACGGCGAGGGTGATCTTGCGGGTCTGCGGGGTGGCGCGCCATACGCGCGCGATGGCAAAGGGCGAATCGAAAAGCCGTTCCCCCCGGCTGTCGGGGAAATCGCGTTCAGGGGCGAACTTGGCTGAATCGTCGGACAGGACGCGAAGCGGGGCGAGCGGCGGCAGCGAATTAGTCTCAAGGGAGTGTGCCAGCTCCGCGAGGCGCAGCGTATCCACGGCACCGCCTGGGAACGCGACGGGGTGGGCGCGCGGGGAGAGGTAGTCGGCGCGGACGGCGACGTTTGTCTGCGCCATGTGCAGGAGGAACCTCACGGCGGGCGCAATCTGGCCGCGTTCCGCCAGGATGTCCTTGACTTCCGGCCTCATGGCGGCGAGAGCCGTCGCGATTGACGCGAGGATGGGGCGATCCGACCAAGAAGCGCCTGGCGCGATGAAAACATACGGGGTGCGGGAGGGGAAGACGTCGCCATGGAAGGACTTGAGGCAGTCGCGATTCTGCGGGTAGACGTACATGCAGTTTGAGAGGTATTGGCTGAAGAGGGTGAACGGGGCGTCATTTTGTGCCCTCCGGGCCGAGGAACTCCAGTTTTCGCCGGAGACGTTGGCCGTGGAGGAGTTGCCGAAGACGATGCGTCCTGGGAAAGTGAAGAGGGAGTATCCGGTATCGGCGCCGGCGTCGTGGGCCTCCTTGGAATAGCGGGAGGGCACGAGACCTGAAAAGAGGGAGACATCCAGCCTGGAATGCCCGCGGTCATGGTTGTCGTAGATGTCGCCGGCGTTGCCGGATGCGGTGCCCTCGGCGAGCCAGCGGTTGATGGCCTCGCCCGTTTTCCCGGGGATTGAGGTGCTGACGGGAGCGTAAAGCGTAGAGCGGGCGCGAGGCTGGAACAAGGCGGAGAAGCCGCCGATTTCCATATTCCAGAAGGTGTTTGAAACGGTGATTCTCGCGGCATCCTCGACGGGGAGCGGGGAAACAGCGCCATGGGCGGACTCGGGATTGTCGCGGTTGTTGCGGAAAACGGCCAGGGCGCGGGCGAAGGCCGGATCACGGCGAAGGATGGCGAGGTCGGGGTCGGAAGACGCGCCGGCGGCGTCGGAAAAGCCAAGGTTTGCGGCGGCGAGGATGGCATCCCGCGCCTCGTCGAGGTGGCCGCGACGGGCCTTGGCGCAGGCGAGGTTGTAGCGCCATACGGCGTCACGCGGGAAAATTTCGACAGCGCCTTCGGCGATTTTCTCCATTGCGGCATAGTCCGATGCTGCCATGGCGCGCTTGAACTCAGCGACGAACTGCCGGTGGGCCGGGAAGGCGGCAGGCATCAGGAAAACGTTTTGGACGGGCTGCAAGTAGACGACAGGGGGCTGTAGCGGGCCATCGGCGCAAAGGGGAAGAGAGGAAAAGGCAAATGCCAGCACCGGCGCGAAGAGGCGGAAGTTCACTGGGCCACCCCCAGGTTCGCGAGGATTGCGGAATTGACATCCCGGATGGATGCGCAGGAGCCCAGGATCGCATCCGCGCCTGGGCCGACCGCGATCAGCGGGACATTGTTCCTGGTATGCGTCTTGACCCCGACGGACTCGATGTTGCCGTGGTCGGAGGACAGCGCGACGGTGATGCCGAGTTCAACGGCGTAGGGCACGACCTCGCCGAGAAAGGCGTCGAGGGTGCGGAGGACGGAGCAGGCGGAATCGTAGGAGCCGGAGTGGCCGACCTGGTCTGTGAGGAAATATTCGAAGAGGGTGTAGTCGTAGCCGATCGCGAGCTGGGCCAGATGTCCGGCGGCCTCCTTCGCGGAAACGATGGGGCCGTCGTAGCCCTTGGAGAGGAGGGATTCGCGGGTGATGTCGTGGAGAACGGCCTGGTTGCGAAGGAGGTCGGCTCGGAAGGAGATGGTTTCGGGGACGGTAAGTGCCGCGGTGGTGGTCACGGACCGGAAGCGGCGCGCGCGGAGTTCGTCCGGCGAATCCGCCAGATAGGCGTCGGCGAAGCGGCAGCGCCTTCCCGCGGCCTTGAGCATAGTGAACACATTCGACTCCTCGACGAAGGCGCGGAGGGTTGGCCCCGGGAAGCCCGTGACATGGCGCCCCATGAAAGCGGCGGCGTTGCGGCCGCAGAAAAGCGTGGCCTGGCCGGTGGCGCTCTGCGGCAGGCCCGGGACGCCGAGGCAGGCGTCGAGCGGGACGGAATGCGCGCCGATCAAATTGCAGATTACAGGGCAAACATCCGGCCTGACGGGGTTGTCATCGGCCGGTGGGGCAAGGCCGAGGCCATCGACGAATATGAAGAGTTGTTTCACACGGTGCTGACGCTTGTGCGCGGGCTGGGCGCCTGGCTTAGTCGTCCCAATAGCCGTCGTGGAGGCGGCGTTCGTAGCGCGACGGCGTGAAGGCGCGAAGCCAGGCGTTGAAGGAGAACTTAAGCTTCGCCTCGCGCTCGGTGCCGTCGTCGCGGGTATAGGAGGGCTCGTATGCCGAGCGGAAGCGGAAGGATATGCAGTCGAGGCTGTACTGCATATAGCCGGAGATCTGCTCGCAGCGTGACTCCTCGGCGTCATAGCGCGTATAGAGGCCGACGGCCCAGCTCTGGCTGAGGTTGCAGCGGATGTCCCCGCGCAGGAGGGTGGTGTCGTCGGGGATGTAGTAGCATTCGCCGGCGACCTCCCAGCGGTCACCCTGCCAAAGCGACATCCAGAAGTCGATATGGTCAAACTCGTCGTCGAAGGCGTTGTAGCGGGCGTCGGTGTCGATCTTAATGTCGTCGGTCACGTACCAGACGCAATCCGCGCCGTAGTATTTCATGCCGCTTTCGTCGTTCTGGTCCTCAAAGTAGTAGATGCCGTAGAGGTCGAGGTCGAGGATTTTTGAAATGGCCCCGTCGGCGTTTTTGCGCTGGACGAGCTGGCGGACGCCGAGCCTGACGGAGTGGCCCTTGTCGAGGCTGTCGATGGCGTCGAAGTGGTACAGGTCCTTCGGGCGCAGGTTTGGCTCGGGGATGAGCGACCAGTCGGCGTATGGCTCCACGACATGGCGGTAGACTGTGTTGGAGGCGCCGTCGTAGAAGCCGTATGCCTTGAAGGAGGCCTCCGCGCCGATTTCAAAGAGGCTGCGCATATCGGCCCCCTCTTCCGTCCAGACGGTTTTGACGCCATTGGTCCCCGCCGCGGTGACGTAGGGCTGCTTGTGGGAGCTGCGCGTCTCGGAGTAGTACGTCCCGCGCCACGAGACGCGGGGGACGAGCGAGACGAAGTCCACCTTCAGCGGCATGTCGAACTGGTGCTTGGTATCGACGCGCAGCGTATCGTAGGATGCCGGAACGCGGTTGGTGGTGTCATAGTCGGCGTACTCGTATTCGAGGAAAGCGCCGGAGTTGGCCGTCTGGTAGTAGATGCCGGACTCGCCGAGTTCGATGAGATTGGAGTCGAGCCAGAGTTCAGGGGTCCGGTTCACGTTCTGGTAGAACTTGTTGACGCGGTGGTTGACCGTGGCGCCGTAGGAGGTGTAGAGGCCGTTGTGCGTGTAGGAGGCGTAGGATTCGGGGATGATGTAGTCCTTGTATTCGTCCTCGAAGAAATCCTGCATCACGTAGCTGTCGGAGTAGTAGGTCGTGCGGAAAGTCAGGTAGTCGGCCGGGGTGAGGTAGGTGTCGTTGCGCAGCTTGACCCTGTAGCGGGAATCCTCGGCGACATCGCGGTCCTGGAAGCGGTCGTAGTCCTCGTTCATCGGGTCGTCGTCGGAGAGGTAGTATCCAGAGATGTATCCGTAGGTGCCATGCTGGTAGAGTTCGCCAAGCTTCCAGGTGACATCCTCGCCCGCCGCCCAGCCGCGTTCGGTGCGGTAGTCGCCGTGGGTGTAGGAGTTGATGGAGTCGTGGGTTTCGCCGCCGAGGTCGAAGAGCTGCATCTTGTAGGTCGAGAGCAGGTATGCGCCCCAATCGGATTCGTATCCGGGCTGGAAGCGCCACCCGAAGTGGTCCACGAGGCTGCGGCGGAAATTCGGGTACCAGAAGACGGGCGTGTCCATGAAGCGGACCACGGCGTTGTGGAGCCGGACATATTCGCCGGGCTTGAACTCGCCGGTGCGGGCGGTCACGGCGTAGTGGAGGCACGACGGGTCGTTGGTGCACGTTGTGATAAGGCCGTCCTCAAGATGGAAGAACCCGTAGGCGTCGCGCTTCGACGGGCCGGAGATCACGCGGAACTGCTCAGACTGGACGTCCAGGTTGGGCGCGAGGCCCTCGCCGGTCTTGAAGTTGTATGAGATGCGGTCGGAATGGGTGGCGACCTGGCCCTCGCGGATGAGCACGACATTGCCTTCGGCGACGACCTCGCCGGTCTCCCGGTTGATTCTGACGCGGTCGGCGGTCACCTGGGCGTCCGACTGGCGAATGATCACATTGCCCGAGGCGGAGACCCAGCCATTGGCCAGCGACTGGAAGGAGTCGGCCTGGACATCAACGGGCGCGTCCTTGTTGTAGGACGCGATGCCAAGGTCCGGGGCGGCCTGGAGCGCGGCGCCGACTATTGCCGCGAGGGAAAGGAGAAGATACTTTCGCATGGTTTTGTTGTCTTTGGTTCCACTAAACTGGTTACGCCGGAAATTCGCATATTTGCCGACAATAGATTTTACCATATTCCGAACGAATGGAAAATTTCTCGGCGGCGATGCTTTTTCCGCCGGCATTTGCTAGACTTAAGGGCATGAATAAAAATTCCAAAGGAACCGGCGTGGGCGGCGGCGCGGTTTGCCCGGAGCTTAGGGCGAGGCTTCGCGCGCTTGCGGCGAGATTCGAGGCCCCCGATTTCATCGACGGGGACCCGCTTTCGACGCTGCGTGGCTGCCAGGCCCCCGCGAACATCGAAGCGACGGCATTCGTCGCCGCCGCGCTCAGCTACGGAAGCCGGAGGCAGTTCATCCCGAAAATCGAGGAGATCAAGACGATGGCCGGCGGCGACGTCTACGGCTGGATTGCGGGAGGGCGCTATGCCGAAAAATTCAAGGATGGGGACGCCAGCAGCTTCTACAGGC
This sequence comes from Kiritimatiellia bacterium, assembly GCA_017509565.1. Lineage (GTDB taxonomy): Bacteria > Verrucomicrobiota > Kiritimatiellia > RFP12 > JAAYLN01 > RGIG5952. The sequence goes on from JAFWPM010000285.1 coordinate 7,969, forward strand.
TGTTCTCGCACTCGCAGATGGCCTCGTTCTTCTCGGCCTACAGGGAAATACTCCTCGCGCACGGCTCGCTAGGCGAATACCTGCGCGGACAGGGCGCTACAAGCGGCCTCGCCGCGGTGGAGGCGATCTGCGCGGCGTTCGGCGGCCGCGCCGCGCCGGTCATTCCAAAGGACGCCACCTCGCCGTGCAAGCGCATCTGCATGTTCCTCCGCTGGATGGCGCGCGGGGGCTCGCCGGTGGACCTTGGGCTCTGGAGCGACTGGTTCGACAGGCGGACGCTCATAATGCCGCTTGACGTCCATGTCCTTGCCGAGGCGCGCAAACTCGGGCTCCTCAGGACGAAAAACGCGACGATGCGGACGGCGCGCGACCTTACGTCGAAAATGGCCGAAGCGTTTCCCGACGACCCCTGCCGTGGCGATTTCGCGCTCTACGGGCTTGGCGTCTCCGAACTCGAAGACTCGCAAGGCGCGGCGGCGCAATAACGGCGGGCGGCATGGGCGCGACACATGACGGCGCTTTAGGCGGACGGCGGACAATCCTGATGCTCACACCACGCGGGGCATCGAAACTGTTCGCCAAATTTACGCACATGCGCAACACCACCCTCAGCAGGCACTGGGAGTTCTTTTCGGCGGAGATATACCGCTCGGATTCTGGCAACATAAAAATCGCGAGAGCCTCGCAGTCGGCCGCGACAATCCGCGACCTCGCGGGCGTACTGCGGCCGGACGGCGTAATCGCATGGGGGAGCGTTGTCTCCCCCAAGTCCCTGCGCGCCGAAATTGGCGGGAACCAGCCGATGGTATTCATCGACTCCGAATGGGACACGCAAGACGACCCTGCGCGGCGCAGCGGAAACGTCAAATCAGACCCTGCGTCCATCGCCCAAATAGCCTCGCGCGCGCTGTTGCTGCCGCAGCGCTGCGAAGATTTCGCCTTTGTCCCCTTCCCCGGCAATCACCCATGGAGCATAGCGCGCGGCAAGGCGTTCGCCAACGCGATAGACCTTGCCGGGAAGCGCCTGCACCGTTTCGACTGGCCGGCCGGTAGCGCCGGGCCGGCCGACTCTGGCGAGACGCTTGGGCGCTGGATCGGGGCACTGCCAAGGCCGTGCGGCATATTCGCGGCAAACGACTCGGTCGCCGAGCAGGTGCTTGGCGCGTGCTCACGCACCGGAATCTCCGTCCCAAACGACATCGCCGTCGTCGGCGCGGACAATTTCACGCATGTCTGCGAATCGACGTCGCCGACCCTTTCAAGCATCGAAATGGACGTGGCGGCGGAATGCGATGCCGCAGTGGAGCTGATGGGGAAGCTTTTCCAGCGCCGCTCCGGTGGAAGCCCGCCCGAACTGCTTGTTCCGGCAAAGCAGCTCGTCCAGCGCGCGTCGTCGCGCTTCATCCACGACAGGCGCGTCGCCGCGGCGCTTGAATTCATCCGCCTCAACGCTTGCAACGAGGGCTTCTCCCCGCGGGACGTTGTCAGGGAAATGGGAGTATCGCGCGCCCTGGCCTTCCCGCTCTTCCACCACGCCACTGGGAGAACCATTCTTGATGAAATCCACGCGGTCCGCCTAAACAGGGCGCGGGAACTGCTTGCCACCGGAATGCCGCAGGATGCCGTCGGCGCGGCGTGCGGCTACGCCTCGCACGATGACTTCCGCCGCGTCTTCCGCAAACGCATCGGGACCACAGCACGAAAGTGGGCGCTTCAACACCGCTAGATTATTTGTCCAAAATTAGGTTGATGATTTGTCCACATTCGGCGGTTGCCGTTTGATATATTGGTTGTATGATGCTGGATTTCATCCACATTTACACCAACAACCGTTCTTGAAAGGGCAAATCATGAAAGTAATGAATCCACTGACGGAAATCACGCTTGCATGCGCCGTTCTCGTCTCTTCCGCAAGGGCCGCAATTTCTCCCGCAATCGACGGGAATACATGGACGTTCACCGTCGCAAGCGGCGTGACCGAAACCAACTCCACCGCCCTTTCCGGCGCAGTGGACGTGGTGAAGGAGGGTGCCGGACGGCTCGTCCTCGACACGGCCTCGACGGCATTCGACGGAACGGTGGTCGTGAGGGGCGGCACGCTCGAAATCAAGGATGCGGGCGCGCTCGGCGCCACTTCCGTGCCGATTTCCGTGGAGGACGGCGGGCGGCTGCTCCTCTCGCTGCCTGGCTCCACGAAGTTCGGCCATGTCATCACGATCGCCGGAACCGGCGCCGACAGCGCGGCTCCATACGCCTTCGACTACAACCGCACCTCCACCGACAACAGCGACTCCCTGATTGACGGACTCGTCCTCGCGGACGATGCCACCATCGTCGTTCGCAAGGATCAGCGCTGGGGCGTCGCGAACGGCGGCACGATCGAACTCGGGGGCCATACGCTCACGCGCAAGGGCGGCGGCGCGTGGATGATCAAGAACATCGACGTGAAATCGACTGGCGGCGCCGGAACGGTCGTGAACACCGCCGGCACGCTGACGTTCCAGGGCCGCCCGCAGGTGGCGGAAAACGTGACGTTCGACACCACGAGCGGAAGCGGGGTGGTCGGCCTCTGGGCGGTCGAAAAATCTGCCGACATCGCCGGCACCGTAAGTCTCGCCGCCAACCGGACGCTTCAGGCGCAGTCCGGCAACAACGCAGGCGACAACCGCCTCGGATGCGTCCATTTCGCCGGAAGCGCGACGATTTCCACGACCTTTGACAAGGCTGCCCGCAGCATGACGGTCGAGAATCTTTCCGGAGCCTCCGACGTCGCCCCGACAAACAGCGGCATCGGGTCGCTCTACGTGACGGGCAACGTGGCGCTCGGCGACGCCGGCAACTTCACCGCAAAGGGCGGCTACCTCTATTTCAATGGCGACGACTCGGAGCGGGCACTCAACCTGCGCATCACAGCCACGAACACGACAACCATCGCCTGCGGGAACACCTTCCTGCATTCCCTGCGGGTCGCGAGCGGCGGCGCGACGAGCGGCCAGCTGCGCCATACCGGCGGCATCACCGGTGTGCGATCCAGCGACCCGCCCCGCATCGGCGAGGCAAACGGCCAGCGCGGCTACTTCACGATGGAGGGCGGGGAGTTCCGCGCCAGCAATACGGTGTTCGTCGCAGAGAAGAAGGGTTCTTTCGGAGCGTTCCGCCAGACTGGCGGATATTTTGAATCGTGGGGGCCGCCGACTGGCAACACCCAATACACGGTGTTCCTGCACATCGGCCGTGGAGGCGACGCCCTATTCGTGCAGACCGGCGGCACCAACGACATAGCCCACGCCCTTTCGACTGGCAGCCAGTCATACCGGGCGATAATGGGTTCAACGAACGGCACCGTTGCGGCGACCATCGCCGGCGCCGGGACGGAATTCCGCACAAGCGGGTTCCAGATGGGCGGCTCCGGGATTTCGACGAACATACTCAACCTCGCCAATGGCGGAACGCTCAAGGCAAACCGGTTCCGCAGCCACAACAGCAGGCCGGCGGGCTCCCTCACCGTCGTCAACGTAGACGGCGGCATCTTCGCCCCGACCTACGCGGGCGACGTGACGGCGGCCGCTTCGGGGACGAATCCCGACAAGTTCGTCATCTGGGGCGGCGGCATGGTCGTAGACACTTCCGACAACTCCATGCATTCGGGGACTGGCACCACGACGCTCCCGTTCGACTTCTCCGCGCCGAGCGGGAAGGGTGTCGAGGGCATTGCGCTGCCGTCGTCCGTCCCCGGGACATACATCGGTGTCGGGCAGGTCGTCATCGAAGACGCGACCGGCTGGGGCGCGAGCGCATACGCGGAGTTCGACTTCAAGACGAAGAAGCTCACGGGGATCGTCGTCACGTCGCGCGGCTGCGACTACTCCGACGGCGCCAAGGCATATCTGGTGAGCCCCGACGGCAAGAGCCGGACGGAATGCGCGCTGACCCTCTCCGCCAACGACGGCCCATGCGGCGCCATCGTGAAGCGCGGCGGCCCGCAGCTCATACTCTCCGGCGAGGCCGGCTCGTTCAGCGGCGGCTACGCGGTGGAGGAGGGGGGCCTCCAGCTTCGCACGGCGGTCGCGTCCGCCGACGCCCTGCGCGTCGAAGCGGGCGCCACGCTCGACCTCTACCAGAACGCGATTTCGGCGGCGGCGTTCGAGGGCGCCGGATCGGTCGTGAAAGGCGACGTGACCGTGACGGGGGCGCTCCGCGTGAAATGCGCAGACGTCTTCGCCGGCCGCCATGCGGCATTCGGCGGTGCGCTCGCCTTCGGCGAAAACGCGATTCTTGAAATCGCCGACCCTGAAAATCTCGCCGGATACAAGGAGTCCGCAAGGGCGGCCGCCGTTTCGGCGGCTGGCGGCATCTCCGGCGCGCCTTCGCTGCGCCTGGCCGGCGGCGGGGACGCCGGTGGCTGGACTCTCGAACCCTCCGCCGACGGAACGTCGCTCCTGCTCGGCTTCCCCAAGGCGTTCGTGCTTGTCGTTCGGTAGACTCCCCCTGAAAATGATTTTTCCACGGCACTGGGAAATCCCGGAACTCACGTCCATCCGCCGCCTCCGCGCCCGCGCCAGCCTCGTGCCGTTTCCAACGGCCGGGGCTGCGCTTTCGCGCGATCCGGCGCGAAGCCCCTGGTTCCTTTCGCTGGACGGCGAATGGGCGGTCTCCTACCATGACCGCGCCGAGGACGTCGGGGAAGGCGAAGTCGCCGCCGGCGCCGACGTTTCCCAATGGCCGCGCGTCGCCGTGCCGGGCGATCTCTGCGTCCAGGGATTTTCGCATCCGCACTACACGAACATCCAGATGCCGTTCGAGAGCCGGCCGCCCTTCGTGCCGGACGCTAACCCATGCGCCGTCATGCGCACGGCCTTCGACCTGCCGCGCGGCTGGGAGACGCGCCGCACCGTTCTGCACATCGGCGCGGCGGAAAGCCAGGCGTGGACATACGTCAACGGCGCGTTCGCCGGGATGTCAACCGACAGCAAGCTGCCGGCGGAGTTCGACATAACTGAATTCCTGCGCCCCGGCCGCAACGAACTCGCCATCCTGTGCATCCGCTGGAGCGCCGGTAGCTACGTCGAGGACCAGGACCACTGGATGGAACTCGGGCTCCACCGTTCGGTCTACCTCTACTCCACGGACTTCCTTTCGATCGGCGACGTCGAAGCGCGCGCCGGATGGAACTGGGAGGCGGAAAAGCCGGCCGGGACGCTCGAAGTGCGCGTCCGCGCGGAATTCCACCGCCCCGCCGCCGCGCAGACGCTCCAGAACTCCAACGACTCAGACCCGAACCTCGCGTGGTCGGTCCGCGCCTCGCTTTTCGACTCCGCCGGGCGGCCCGTCCCCGGCGCAGCCGCACTCTCTTCGGGCCCGCTTTCGCGCGACTACCGCGCGACGCTCTGGCAGACCTCGCTGCGCCCGGCGCGGCCGCTCCGCGCCGTCAAGCCGTGGAGCGCGGAGTCGCCGACGCTTTACACGCTCCTCGTCGAACTGTGCGACGAAAAGGGCCGCCTCGTCGAGGCGACCGCGCTGCGCGTGGGCTTCCGCGACGTGCGCGTCGCCGGACGGCAGTTCCTCGTGAACGGCAAGGCCGTCGAAATCCGCGGCGTCAACCGCCACGAGTTCCACGAGCGCTTCGGCAAATGCTGCCCCGCGGAGACCGACGCGCTCGACGTCAGGCTAATGAAGCGCTTCAACTTCAACGCCGTCCGCTGCAGCCACTACCCCGTGGCCACGCGCTTCTACGACCTCTGCGACGAATTCGGGCTCTACGTCTGGGACGAGGCGGACATCGAATGCCACGCGACGCGGCAGCGCCTGCCGCACGACGAATCATGGCGCCCGGCCTTTCTGGAGCGCGGGCTGCGGATGGTCGCGCGCGACCGCAACCACCCGTCGGTCGTCGTCTGGTCGCTCGGCAACGAAAGCGGAATCGGCGAGAACCACCTCGCGCTCGCGGACGCCGTCCGCGCCGCCGACCCGACGCGCCCGATCCACTACGAAGGCGCGATGCACGCCGGGCCGGCCGAAGGCACACACATCTTCGGATCCCCTATTTCGCGCCGGCTCACCGACATCGTCACGCCCATGTACCCGCAGATCGAAGGCCAGATGCTGCGCTGGGCGCGCGACGTCGCCGACGACCGCCCGATGATCAACTGCGAATACGCGCACGCCATGGGGAACAGCTGCGGCGGGCTCGCCGACTACTGGCGCGCCATCCGCGCGACGCACGGGCTCCAGGGCGGCTTCATCTGGGACTGGGTCGAGCAGGGGATACTGCGCCCCGGAAGCGGCGACTGGGGGTACGGCGGCGATTTCGGCGACGAGCCGAACGACGTCAACTTCTGCTGCAACGGCATGGTAAATCCCGACCGCGCCCCCAAGCCGCAGCTGTGGGACGCCAAGCGCATCCTCCAGCCGCTCGCCTTTTCGCTGGCGGACGCCAGGCTCGGCGTCGTCCGCGCCGAAAACCGCGATTGCTTCCGCAACGCGCGCGAATGGCTGGAAGCCACGTGGGTCGTCGAAACGGATGGGCGCGCGGTGGCGCGCGGGCGCGTCGCCGCCCTCGACGTCCCGCCGCAGGGCGCCGCCCCGCTGCGGCTCGTCGGCTGGGGCAAGGCGAGGTCCGCGATGGCCGGGCATGGAGAGGCGTTTCTCACCATTTCCGCCACGACCCGCTCCGCGTCGGCATGGGCGCCCAAGGGCCATGTCGTGGCGTGGGACCAGGTCGCGCTGTCCGCCGCTCCAGCCGCCGCCGCGCCCGCCCCGCAGGCGAAAGGGATGGCGGCGGCCAACTTCATCGCGGGAATCGCCCCCGTCTTCACAATCTGGCGCTGCCCGACGGACAACGAAAGCATCCGCGGCCGCCCCGGAGGCGACCGCGACAACCTATGGAAAGCCTACGGGCGCTGGTGCGCAATGGGGCTCGACAAGGACGGCGAATCGCGAATCGGCCACCGCGCCCGGCGCACGGAGATGGCGGACGGCTCAGTCGTCTTCCGGCATGAATTCACCGTCCCCGAAGCGCTAGACGACATACCGCGCCTCGCCGTGCGCCTCACGCTTCCCCAGTTCCTTGAACGCATCGCCTGGTATGGCCTCGGCCCGCACGAAAACTACCCGGACCGCCACGAAGGCTCCCGCATCGGCCTCTGGGAATCCACTGTGGCAGAGCAGTATTTCCCATACATCGTGCCGCAGGAGCACGGGAGGCATGGCGAAACGCGCTGGGTGGAACTGCGCGACGCGCGCGGGCGCGGCATCCGCGTGGAAGCCATCGGCTCGCCGTTCGCCTTCCGCGCAACGCATTTGCCGGACGAAGCGCTGTGGCGCGCCCGCCACATTTCGGAACTGAAGCCCGAAGAGGCGACAACCCTTTACCTCGAATCCGCCGCGCGCGGCCTGGGAACTGGCTCGTGCGGCCCGGACACAAGCCCGCAATACCAAATCCACCCGGGAGTCTACAGACTCGAATACCGGATTTCACCGATATGACACGCAAATTCGCAATCACCATTCCGTGCCTTGCCCTCGGCTCGCTCCTAATCGGCGCCCCACCCGCGCCGCTTCACGGCGGCTCGCCCTACGGGGTCTGCTCCCACATCACGCGCGACGGCTTCGGCTACCGCGACGAGTCCTGCCGGCGCATCGCCGCGGCGGGAATCGGCGCCGTGCGCTCCGACGTGGACTGGAAGCGCTGCCAGCCGGCGAAGGATTCCCCTTTCGACTTCTCCTTCTACGATGCGGCGGTCGAATCGGCCGAAGCCGCGGGCCTGCGCTTCCTGCCTATCCTCATGCGTCCGCCAAAGTGGGCGAGCCCCGTCTGGGAGCATCTCGAAGAATGGGGGGCGTTCGTCGAGGCATTCGTCCGGCGCTACGGGGAACGCTGCCCCGACATCGAAATCATGAACGAGACCAACCTCCGCGTCTTCTGGGGCTCGGAGCCGGACGCCGAAAAATACTGCGACGTCCTGAAGGCGGCATACGCGGCGGCAAAGCGCGCGGACCCGCGCGTCCGCGTCATGCTCGGCGGCCTCAACGGCGTCCCCCTGCCCTACGTCCGGCGCATCCTTGAACGCGGCGGGGCCGGGGCCTTCGACGCAATCTGCGTCCATCCCTACACGCACCCCTATCCGCCGGAACCGGCGCTGGAGCGCGACCTTGAGGCGCTCCGCGGCCTGCTTGCCGAATTCGGCGCCGGGGAAAAGCCGGTGGTCGTCACGGAACTCGGCTGGCCGACGCACCAGGCGAACGTCGAAGGCCTGCCGCTGATGCGCACGCTCCTCGCGGCGGCGAGGCCCGGGCAAGCATCGTGGCGCTGCGTCTACGCCACGACGACGCCCGTCCCGGACGGCCAGGAATCGCCCGTCGCCGCCGCGATCGCCGGGGCGCTCCCGCCCGGCTCCACCTGCGAGGAACTGCACGGCGACGCGCTCCGGGCTCGTCTCGCCGCCGGGGGGATCGACGCGGTCGTCTATCCTTTCGACGAAACATTCCCGGCCGACACTTCGACGCCGTGTTCGACTTCGTGCGCGACGGCGGGGTGCTCGTGGACCTCGGCGGAATGCCGATGTGGTATCCATGCACGGAGACGGCACCCGGGACATTCTCGAAGCATCCGCGCGGCGAGGACGCCGAGCCGATGCGCCGCAGGCTGCGCCTCTCGCTCGACGCGAACTGGCTCAACCCCGCGCTCCCGCGCGAAGGGCGGGCCTTCCCCACCCCAGCCGCGCTCGCGGCGGGCTACAGGGGCGACCCCGCCGGCGAGCGGGCGCGGCGCTTCCAGAAAAAAGACCTCCTCGGCCCTGGGGACGAATTCGTCCCCCTGCTCGTCATGAAGGACACCGCCGGCGGCGACGCCGTGGCCGCCTCGCTCATCCGCTACGGCGGCGACATGAAAGGCTGCCTTGCCGTCTCCGGCGTGATGGGGCGCAACGCCTCGGTGCCCATCGACGAAGCGGCGCAGGCGCGCTATCTCGTGCGCTCGCTCGCCATCTGCCTTGCGCTCGGCGTGGACGGCTACTACTGGTATGAGTTCCGCTCCACCGAAAAGGATCCGAACTACAGCGAGCACCACTTCGGGCTGACGCACTCCGACTTCGCGCCCAAGCCGGCGCTGGGCGCGTACTTCACCTTCATCCGCGAAAGGCCCGCCGGCTCGGTCCAGGCGCCGGGGCCGTGGCGCGGGGAACAGGGCGGCCTGTACTTCCCGCAGTGGGTCCGCCCCGACGGGACAAGGGCCGGCGTCATCTGGCGCGCCGGCGCGGCAGAGGCGCGAAGGCTCCGCTTCGACTGCGAAGACATCGCATTCCGGAAATGCACGGGCGAACTCATCCTGCCCGCGCGGGACGAATCCGGGGCGTGGCTGGTGACGGTCGGCCCAGATCCGGTCTTCTTTGCCGGCGGGTCGCTATTGCCGGCGGATTGAACCATTCGCCCATGCAGTTTCGCGCAGGCGCGAAGGCGCGCCGTCAAATTGCACCAATGCCAGCATTCAAAATCCGCGAATTGGAAATGGAAATGGGAGCGTCCGGCAATGTTTTCACCACAGGGGCGCAAGGACATGTGCGATGATCCTGAATTGGATGACGGCTTTCACCCTTTTTGATTGAACTGCCTTGCCCCCCCCGCGCCTCCGCGCCCTGCATTGGAATTTAATTGGATGGCAGTGAAACGAAAAATTGAAAAGACGGTGATTTCTGGTATAATTGTTGCCTAACATAAAGACAATTAGAAACAAAGCGATGTTTAAGAATACCCAACCTGCAATTTTGCTAGCAGTCGCGCTTGGCGCCGCATGGACGGCGCAGGCGGGCTGGGAGGATGTCGGCGCGCCGGTGCGGAGGCAGGGCGGCCGCGCGATGGTGACGACCCAAGCTCCGCAGACAGCGGCGCCGCAAGCC
>JAFWPM010000286.1 GCA_017509565.1 Kiritimatiellia bacterium
GCTCAGACAAAGATCCCAAAAACTGCGAGATATTCATAGTTGAGGGAGATTCCGCCGGAGGTTCTGCCAAGACGGCAAGAAGCAGAGCAACACAGGCGATACTTCCGCTTCGAGGCAAGGTCCTCAACGTCGAGAAGGCGAATCTCGAAAAGCAGATGGAGAACGCCGAAATCCGCACAATGATCACGGCGATCGGCGGCGGGTACGACCACGAGGAGGAGGTCGTCGAGACCGACGACTTCGGCGTCAAGCACAAGGTCATGCGCCACGTCCCCTTCGATGTTTCGAAGATCCGCTACAACAAGGTCATCATAATGACCGATGCCGATGTCGACGGCGCCCACATCCGCACCCTTCTCCTGACCTTCTTCTACCGCAAGATGCGCAGCCTCATCGAGCACGGCCACGTCTACATGGCGCAGCCGCCGCTCTACGGCATCAAGCGCAAGGGCAAGATCGAGTACATCGCCTCCGACGCCGTGCTGACGAACAAGCTCCTCAAGCTCGGATGCGTCGATTTCCATTTCGTCTTCGCAGATGGCGAGCGCGTCATCGACACCGACCGCCTTTCCTCGCTTCTCGACGTCCTGGCGACCGCCAAGCAGCAGTGCACGATTCTTGAAAAGCAGAAGATCGACATCAGGGAATACTTCTCGCTCCGCAACCCCGCGACCGGCGAGTTCCCGCGCTTCCGCGTCACTTCCGACACCGATGGAAACCAGGTCTTCCGCTTCGTCTTCCGCAGGGAGGAGGCCGACGCGATCAAGGCCGAAGTCCAGGCGGTCCTGCAATGCCCGATGGAGGAGCTGGACGAGCCGGAAAACCCCAACTACAACTGCACGGAAATCAAGCAGTCGGGAACCCTGCGCCGGGAGATGGACAACCTCGTCCAGGTCTACGGCTTCGCGCGCGGCGACTTCCTTGGCGATGGCGACACGCCCATCGGCAAGCTTGTGGACACAAAGGGCGTCGAGACGCCTGTGACATCGCTGGTGCGGCTTCTCGCCGAAATCCGCGAACGCGGCAGCAAGGGGCGCCAGATCCAGCGCTACAAAGGTCTTGGCGAAATGGACGACGACCAGCTCTTCGACACGACGATGGATCCGCGCAACCGCCGCCTTCGCCGCGCCGAGCTCGTCGATGCCGCCCGCGCGAATGAAATCTTCGAGAAGCTCATGGGCGACCAGGTCGAGCCGCGCCGCCGCTTCATCGAGGAGAACGCCCTCTCCGCCGACATCGACACCTAATCTCGCCCGATGGACGAAGGCAGTCAATCCAGGCGGACGGCGGCCCATGGCGGCGCGGCCAGTTTCCATTGCAGACGCTGCGGGGCCTGCTGCCGCATCCCGAACGGGATCGTCAGGGTCTCCGATGCCGAAATCGCCCGCATGTCCGCCTTCCTCGGCATGGGCGAGGCCGATTTCATCGCCAGCCAGACCGACCTCGCGCCCGACCGCGCTGGGCTCGTGCTGAAAAGCCGCGCCGATGGCGCGTGCCTTTTCCTGACCGACGGCAATCTCTGCCGCGTCAACCCAGTCAAACCGGACAAATGCTCCACCTTCCCGCATGAGTGGGCCAACTCCGATTCGGCAAGCGTTTGCCCGGAATTGGCCCTCGTCAAATAGAAGCCAGCCACTGGCAGGGAGACTTGCAATGACAACATACAAAACAACCGGAACATGCTCCTCGGCCATCAACTACGAGGTCGAGAACGGGATTGTCACAAAGTGCGAGATAGTGGGCGGCTGCCCCGGCAACACAAGGGGCGTGGCGCGGCTCGCCATTGGGCGCAAGGTCGGGGAGGTGATCGCCCTGCTCAAGGGTATCCAATGCCGCAATGGCACGTCATGCCCGGACCAGCTTGCACGGGCCCTGGAGCGGACGCTTTGAGGAAATTCGCCCCATATTGTGAACTTTTCGCCCTCTACGTGGCGCTGCCGGCCTTGCTGACCCTTGCCAGGCTGCGCTACCGCTCGTTCCCGGTGATTCCCGTTCTGTGGGTTGCGGCGATCCCTGTCGCAGTCTGGCTGGCGCGCGGGCGCGGCTATTCAGCGGCGGCCCTTTTCGGGATAGGGGGCGGCGCAATCCCCGAGAAGGCCTTGGCAACGACTGCCCTTCGCGTCCTGCCGGCAATGGCCGGCCTCGTCGCGCTTCTCCATCGCATACGCCCTGATTGGCTCTTCGCGTTCACATCCGGGCACCCGAAGTTCTGGATGTTCGTCATGTTCGCCTATCCCTTGCTGTCGGTTGCCCCGCAGGGGATCATATACCGCGCCTTCTTCAGGGAACGCTATGCCGCGCTCATCCCCAACCGAGGCGTTCGGACACTTGTCGCCGCCGCGTGCTTCGCCTTCTGCCACATATTCTTCCTGAATGTCTGGGCGCTTTTGCTCACCTTCGTCGGCGGCATTCTGTTCTGGCGGACTTATGAGAAGACCGGAAGCCTGCTCCTTGCGAACATGGAGCACGCAATCTACGGCGATCTTGTCTTCACAATCGGATACGGCGGCTTCCTGTATCACGGGACCCTCGCGCTCGTCGGCGCGCCATGACGGCCGGGAACCCAGCCGGCCCCTTGATCGCGGACCAATCGGGGGAGACTAACCTGAGGTTGCGCTTCCGAAAGCGCGCGCGCAGTTTGCTTTTTTAAGCGCGCGCATATATAATAGATGCCGATGAAACAGGATGTCTTTGATTTTTTTATTAACGGCCTCGGTCTATCAACCGAGGATGCCCAGCCGCTTTACGATACCTTCCTAGAGTCGTTTGGTGAGATGGTGGACGCGCTTCACGCGGCATCGCCGGACGACGAAATGGAACTGCGCCGCATAACCCACAGCATAATCGGCTTCTCGCAAAATGTAGGCGCCATGGATTTGTTTGAGGCTGCAAAAAGCCTCAACGCATGCGCGAAGGCCCATGACGTCGCCGGCGCGGCCGATGGCGTCGCAAGGATTATTTCACTTTTCGAACACTACGCGGGCTGACGCCCGCGACGACATCTCAGCCAACATCGCTCCAATGCCCCAAAAAGCCGCTACGACACCAATGATGAAACGCTTTTACCTTATTGCGCTCTCCGTTTTTGCCGCATTGCCGCGACTTTGTTCCGGCGAGACCTATTCCGATTGCATCCGCGACTACGCGCTTGATGTCTGGACGGCATACGATGTCCGTTTCTGCGTCAGCATAATGTCGAACGTCCTTGAGAAGGCCGGGGTGGACTGCGAGCGCCTCCCCTTCCGCGATGACGGGACTTTCGATGACCGTGCCGACATCATCCTCTCCGCGTTCCGCACGGAGAAACTTGCCGAGAGCTATGAATTCCCCTTGCAGCCGCTTGGCCGCCTCCATTACGCCCTTTACACCACGCCGGACCGCGCGATGGCGCTTCTTTCCTCGAAAATCACCGACTGGCCGAGGCTGCGGGTTGGTTATTCAAGGGCTTCGCAGGGCGACACCGCCGACCGCGAGGAGTATTTCAACCACGCCCAGCTGACCCCCGAATACGTCGAGTTCAAGCAGAGCGCGGACGCGGTCGATGCGCTCAGGGAAAACAAGATCGACGTGCTTTTCCTCTACACTCCCGTCGGCAAGAGGCCGGAGGGCCTTTCCGAAATAGTTCCAATTGGCGAGCGCAACATCTACTTCGCCGTAAGAAAGTCGCGGCCTGATCTTTTCGCTCGTCTAAGCGCGGCCTACCGGGACTACTACATCGATTCCATAGACTCCATAGACTCCATTCGCGAGGAAATGCTCGGCATCCCGAAGCCCAAGAACCGTGTCAGGGTAGCGGCATACGTTCGCGGTAACGTCCTCCAGGTCTCCCCGGACGGCGAACGCTCCGGCGTCCTTGCAAACTGGATGCGCACGATATGCGGGCATACCCACTGGTCCGTGGACTATGTCTACGGCGACTACGACCAATGCATGCGCGACGTCGAGAGCGGGCGTCTCGACATTCTGGGCGGCGTCGGCTTCTCCGCTGGCCGCCGGCGGCGCTTCCTTTATCCGCACACCTCGATCGGAATGCTGCGCGTATACCTCTGGGTCAGCAAGAACAGCCCCTATCATGGCGGGGATCCGTCCTTCTGGACCGGGATGCGCGTCGGCCTTCTCAGGGGGACGCTGAGCGCCGCCCGCGCCAAGCGCCAATTCGGCGGCTTGGATTCAATATCCTATTCGGAGTTCGATTCAAGCATGGACCTGCTGGCCGCGTACCGCAGGGGCGAGATCGACGCGATCGTAGATGCCGAAATGCCTGAGTTTGAAAACTCGCGGGCGCTTCACCTCTTCGCGTCGAACCCTATGTACATATGCGTCTCCAACTCCCGCGAGGACATATTCAACGAGCTGGAAATCGCCCTTGAGGCCATTTGCGAAGACTTCCCCCGCTACTCAAGGATGGTGGACGTGCACCACTACGGCATCCACAGCGAAATGTCGGACTTCACCTTCGAGGAGACGGAGTGGCTCCGGGAGCACGCCAATGATCCGGAACCCATAGCAATAGACTTTTCACCCTGGCCATTCCCTGTCATCGATCCCGAGACCCACGAGGCAGCCGGGTTCGTCAAGCACTTTCTGGGGAACTTGTCCGAAAAGACGGGGCTCAAATTCGTCCCGCAGACGCAGACCGGCATACAGACTGCGGAGGCGAAGTTCCTCCGCGGCGAGACGAAGTTCTGGGTTCCGTTCCCAGAACACAACGTCAAGGCCACCTACGGGGCGATTTCCATATACTCGATGCCGGTCCCGCAGAGCTACCTGCGCCTCATAGGCATCGACAACGCCAGCACGGACTTCGAACTGCTTGCCAACCCGTCGGTCCCACCCCTGCTTGTTTCCATCATCCGCAAGGTACTCGCCGGAACCGATCCCGCCGACCTGCAGGACATGTTCGTGGAGGCGTCGGCCGAGCGGCAGTTCGTCCACAGGGTTTTCGGCAAGACGCGCGACGAACTTAAGCGCGTCATATTGGAAATCTCGGTCGCGATTCTTGGCGTTGCCATAATTTTCACCATGACGATGCTCCTGCTTCTCCGGCGCGAGGCGCGCCGCGCCAACCGCGCGGCGGAGCTGGCCGAGCAGCACGCCGCCGCGAAGACTCGCTTCCTCGCCATGATGTCGCATGAGCTGCGCACCCCACTGAACGCCGTCATTGGCTTCGCCGAGTTCCTTTCAAAGGACAATGTCCCGGATAACCGCCGCCACGACTACATCGACGGAATACTCCTCTCTTCAAACGCGCTCCTTGAACTCATAAACGACATCCTCGACCTTTCAAAGCTAGATGCTGGCGCCATGGAGATGCGCAAGGGAAAATGCGACATCGACGTCCTGCTCCGTGAAATTCCGGCCATTTTCGGCTACCGCGTCCGTCGCCACGGCGTGAAACTGGTCGTCGAAGCCCCGCAGGGCGTAATCCCCGTGGTCGAACTTTCCCAGCAGGCACTGCGCCAGATTCTCATAAACCTGATCGGCAATTCGGCCAAGTTTACAGATTCTGGTGAAATCAAGTTGAAAGTTCGCTGGAATTCGGAGACCCGCACCCTGTCCATCGACATTTCCGACACCGGTTGCGGCATTTCGGACGACAAGATGTCAAAGCTCTTCGATCCGTTCGTCCAGGATATCGCCGGCAGGATGCGCGAGAACGCCGGGCAGATAAAGGGCACTGGGCTTGGGCTCCCAATCGTCAAGCGCATGGTCGATGCCGCGCAAGGCACCATCACCGCGACAAGCACTGTCAACGTCGGGACGACGTTCCACATCGAAATACCCGATCTTAAGGTCATCGAAGGCCCCAGGACCGTTGCTGACAAGCCTGATGCGGTAGTGACGATGACCGTGCCGGAACGGGTCCTCGTCGTTGACGACATGGTCGTAAACCGCAAGGTCCTTGGCATCCATCTCGCCAACATCGGCGTCAAGGACATCCGCTATGCGGAATCCGGGAACGAGGCGCTGGATGTCATGAAGGACTGGCTGCCGGATGTCGTCCTATCCGATATGTGGATGCCCAATATGGACGGGTCGCAGTTGGCGGAGGCAATGCGCCAGGACCACCGCCTCGCCCGTGTCCCAATTGTCGCCGTCACCGCCGACGTGGACGTCGGCTCGACCTACGACCTGTCGCTGTTCAAGAAAGTCCTTTCAAAGCCGGTGAACGGGGACAAGTTGCGCGCCCTCTTCGGTGAACTGTAGAATTTGCGGCGGGGGGCGTCCAAGCGCATAATGCAAGAAATGACTCAAGCCCAGCACCAGACAATGCGGGACCCGGCGGAACCCGCGAATCTGTTTCCGCGACCGCCTGCGCCGTTCCCGCCGGAGGAATACGCCGCGCGCATTGAGCGCTTCCGCAAGGCGCTGGCGCGGCGCGGCATCGACGGCGCCATCGTCTCCCGCCACGTCTCCCGCCTTTACCTGACTGGGTTCGACAGTTCCGCCGGGACTCTGCTGATATCCGCGGACCAAGGGGCGCTTTTTGCCGTTGATTTCCGCTACATCGTAATGGCGCGGCGGGCGCTGCCATTCGCAAGGTGCGTTCTGATGCGCCCCGGCGGCCCAGACGGCGCGCTTCCGTTCGCCTCCAAGTGGCGGACGGCCGGATACGAGGGCGCAGATTCACGCGCCGCCACGGACGCCATTTTCGCCCGTTTCAGCGGCGTGCGGAAATGGGAGGCCGTCGATTCCGACCTGGGGGCGCTCCGTTCGGTCAAGTCCGCCCTCGAACGCGGCGCCTTGCGCGCCGCCATCCGCCAGGGGGACAGGCTCTTTGCCGACGCCATTCAGAAAATCTCACCCGGGATGAGCGAATGGCAGATAAGAAACGTGTTCCGCTCCGGTGCCGACAGGCTCGGCCACGGCGAGTCCTTCGAGACTATCGTCTGCGCCGGGAAAAACGGCGCAGAGTGCCACCACCGGCCAGATGCGACGGTCCTGCGGCCCAACATGCCGCTGCTCGTCGATTTCGGCGTCGTCCTCGACAACTACCATTCAGACATGACCCGATGCGTTTCCTTCGGACGGCCAACCCCGCTTTACCGCAAGGTCTATGAAATCGTGCTTGAGGCGAACCGGGCGGCAATCGACGGCCTGCGCCCCGGCATGACCGGCGCCGAGGTGGACGCGATGGCGCGCGGCGTAATCTCGCGCGCCGGATATGGCGACGCTTTTGGACATTCGCTCGGACATTCCGTCGGCATGGAGATTCACGAGGGACCGAACTTCTCACAGTCCGAAAAGCGAGTCATCAAGCCGGGAATGGTCATAACCGTCGAACCCGGCATCTACCTGCCGGGACGCCTGGGCGTCAGGATAGAGGATGTCGTCCTTGTCACGCGCGGCGGCTGCGAAGTCCTCACGCGGACGCCCAGGGAGCTGGTCTCCCTCTAGCGGCTCTCAATATGCGCAGATCCGGTCTGCCTATGTTTGTCAACCCCGAACTGAAAGCCCAGACTATGGCCAGAATACTGATTGTCGATGGCGGCCCGCGCCGCAACATGAACACCGCGGCGCTCTGCGACGCCTTCGCCGAAGGCGCACGCGCCTTTTCGCCGGAAATCGAGGTGGCGCACGTCCGCCTCTACGACCTTCCGCCCTTCAAGGGTTGCATGTCGTGTCTCGCCTGCAAGCTCCGCGGGCGCGAAACGGGCCTTTGCGTAATCCGCGACGGCCTCGCCGAAACGCTGGCCGCCGTCCGCGACGCCGACGGCCTCGCCATCGCCTCGCCAATCTACTTCTCCGAATGGACGGCCATGACGCGCGCCTTTCTTGAGCGCCTTGTATTCCCCTGGCTCCACTACACGGACTTCTCCGTCGCAGCCGCCAGGAAGATGCCGCTCGCTTGGATCTACACTATGAACGCCCCGGAGTCGATGATGCCGGACATCCGCAAGCACCTCTCCATTCTTGAGAACGCGACGGCGCGCGGCCTGGGTGATTCCTGCCCCGATTTCGTGGAGTCGTATAGCACCGTCCAGGTCAAGGACTACTCGCGCTACGCGATGGATGGCCTCCAACCCGACGCCCACGTTGCATGGCATGCCGCGCACTGGGAGGACGATCTCGCCAAGGCGCGCGCCGCAGGCCGCCGCATGGCGGAGAAGGCGCTCTCCTAGGCAACGGCACCGCCATCCGCTCAGTCAGAGCCTTCGCAGAGGGATGCAGGATGGGGCTCCGCGCCCCATGCCCCTCCGCTCAGGGCAGAGCCTTCGCAGAGGGATGGATTGGGCCGATGCGCGCGCCCATGCTGCGGTCGGGTCGCCATGTGGCGCCGGGCGCTAGCGCCACCGGTTCGCGGCCGGCGGAAAAGCGGGCGTCGGGATGGAGCGTGCCGTCGGATGGCCGGACCCAGAAGCGGAAGGACGCGGCTTCGTCGTGCGAGACAGCCCCCCACGCGCCGCCGTTTGGAAGTAGCCACCCGGCGCGCGCCGGGGCGCCCCAGAGGTTGGGCACGACGTCCAGCGGGCGCGGATCCGGCCCGGCCGGGGACGGCGCAATGTAGAGGCCCTTGAACGCAAGTGGCGCGGTGCCGGCGTTTTCAACGGAGACGATTTCCGCGTAGAACGTGTCGGCGCCCGGGGCGAGCGCGAGCCGCACGGTCATGGCGAATGCGGCTTCAGGCGCGGCGGCGCCGGGAACGGGGCCCGGCACCGCCCCGCGCGCGACGCCGCGCACGAGGACCGACACGGAGCCGTCCGCGCCGCGCGGCTCTTCTTCGGCGGATGCCGGGGACACCTTGGTCCAGACGTTGCCGCCTGGGCCCAGCCACTGCAGCAGTACGCC
>JAFWPM010000287.1 GCA_017509565.1 Kiritimatiellia bacterium
CGATGTGCGCGCCCCAGCGTCCGTCGCGATAAACGCCGGCCAGAAAGGCGTTGAGGAACGCCTCCTCGATGTAGTCCGCGTATTTCGCCTCGCCCGTGAGAAGCAGCAGTTCGCGGTTGAAGCGGATCCAGTGCACGACGTCGCAGAGTTCGGTCATGCCGTTCACATGCGCGGCGGCGTGGAGGAAGTGGTCGAAGTAGCCGGCGCTTCCCATTGGGTTCAGTTCCTCACGCACGAGGTGGCCATGCCACGCGAGAACGGCGTCGAGGACGCGCCGCTCGCCCGTGATGCGGTAGTATTCGACCAGCCCTTCGAGGCAGCTCAAAATCTCGTATGCCTTCGCCCAGAAGGTCGGGAGCGGATACCACGAAACGACCGGCTCCGCGCGGAAGGCGTCGCGGATCAGCGTAGCGGGAGAGGAGGGAACGGAGGGATCGGGGTCCATGGCGCGCACAATGTCGCGGGCGAGCGCGAGGTAGCGCTCCGTGCCGGTCAGGCGGTAAAGCTCCAGCAGGGGGCGCAGGATGCTCATTGAGGAAATGCCATGCCACGCGCCGGTCTTGTCAAGCGTGAGGCCGAGACGGTCCAGCTGGGCGATCAGGTGGTCGGCCATCTTCATGGCGGCGGCGAGGCATTCGGCGTCGCCGGTCGCCCTGTGGAGGTCGATCAGCGCCCAGAGCGTGTACTTGCGCCCCCAGATGTTGAAGCACCAATGCTGGCGCGCGTCGGGGTCGTCGGGGTTGTTGCGGAGGAAATCCTCGCGCGAGTAGGTGGAAAGGTAGCCGTTCGGGCGCTGGAACTCGGAGATGAACTCGTGCGCCTTTTCGAGCACCCAGGCACACAGCTCGGGGTCGCGCGTGTAGGCGACGGCGCCCGCAAAGCAGAGCATCGTCTTGCCCCAGTATTCGTTCTGCCAGCCGGCGCGGCCCTCGGTATCGTCCCAGTGCGTGCGGAAGGCGTTCGCCGTCTCTTCGTACATATCGCCGCGCGCCCAGTCCGAATAGGCACGGGCGCGGAGGCAAGTGTCCGCCGCTGCGCCCGCGACGCCGAGGAGGCGCGCGTCGCCTGGAGCGGCGGGAGTCAGGAGGTCTTGGAAAGTGGAGGGGGCGGCAGACGCTGCATTAATTTTGTCGAAAATGTCGAACGGTGAAAAAATCCTATCATGGAATCGCGCGGGGGGGCCATCGCCAAGGCGCCGTCGCACAAAAACTGGCCTAGGCCGGTTCCGCCCAGGGTCACGGGCGGGCGATGCGGCCGGAGAGGCCGTCCAGCAGTGCGCGCCTGCGCGGGTTGTCGGCGGAGGGGCGGAAGCAGTCAGGTGTCGTTCCGAAGGAGACGGGTTCGTGCTCGACGGACCAGCCCTCCCATTCACGGAAGGCGTGGTAGGTCCAGTCCCAGCCGTATTAGCGTTCGAAGAATGCGTTGAGCCCCTTACCGACAAAGAAGGAAATAACGGCAGAGAGAATCATCCCCAATACATATAGCGCCACATGTCTTGCGTGTCGCCTTCGCGCCCTTCGGGCCGCAGGCGATTGCTCCATCGTTTCCAGTTTGTCTAGAACGTCCCGAAGTTTGCGCCATTCCACGAAAGCGGCATCCCATCTGTCTGGGTCATCGGAGAAGCCACCTCGTTCAAGGCCTCGCGCCTTTTCCGCGATACGTATTGATTGATGCCATAGTTCCTGCACTCGCGGCACGAAAGCGCCATTGTCAACATCTGCATATCGGGAAGCGCAAAGTCTAAGGGCGGTTTTCCTCACGACTTTTTTGTGAAGAAGCTTGAAAGCATCAAATGTTGCGCGCTTCAAATGCCCTGCCGCCTTTGCTACGGCTTCATCCTCTCCGCCAAACGAAAAGCCAGACTCCAACTTGCCAATGCGCATTAGGTGATCAAGCGCGGCCGAAGCCTCAAAATGCAACTCTTGGGGGATGCGTTCAAGTCGCGCGTTGAGATAGTCGTAAAGTGGGGCATACTCGCCAAAATAGAACTCGCGCAGTTCCGCTATGTTATGCGGCATCCTGTTCATGCGGGAATCCCTTAAATGTCGAAAAATGCCTTAAGCCGATCGACGAGCGAGATTCTTAATCCACGCTTGAGACCTTGCTCCACTTTGTAGTGAGACACAGTTTCATGGTCGATGGTGCCACGTTCTATGTAGGGGAAGAACGACTGAATCCTCATCGGAAGGGAGTGGTAAATCA
Organism: Kiritimatiellia bacterium; assembly: GCA_017509565.1. Classification (GTDB taxonomy): domain Bacteria; phylum Verrucomicrobiota; class Kiritimatiellia; order RFP12; family JAAYLN01; genus RGIG5952. The sequence goes on from JAFWPM010000287.1 coordinate 2,203, forward strand.
TCCGACGATCCCAAAGCGAATGCTTTAGGAACTCAGGTGTGCAGTCATTGGTGTAAGATTTTCCTGCGGAAATGCCCATGCATAAAATTATCGTAAATCGAGGCAGGATTGTCAAGCATTTTGACCGGCAAACAACGCTCACGGCATTTCGCAATGGACGAACATTTCAAGATACGGCAGGGCGGCGGGGTATGCGCGGGCGTGATCGCAGCATGGGCATTGGACAAAGCGAGCGCGCGGATGCCCCAGCGCCGTGCATGAAGCAACCAGCAGCCTGTTTTCCTCGGAACGTCCGGGCCACTCCCAGGGCGGTTCGCCGCAGACGCAGAGGATGGGCGGAATTTCAGACGAGACGTGCGCCAGCGGCGCAAGGCGGTCTATCTTCGGCACATACTGCTGGTCTTTGTCGCCAGCGTATTCGCGAACGGCGAAGTGCTTGGTGGCCTGTCCTGAAATGGCCACGATCCCTGCAAGCGTGCGGTTTGAAACGCCATGTTTCGCAAGCCAAGAAGCATCCATGCCGACCATCATTGCGAGATAAGCACCGGCGCTGACTCCGCAAAGAAACACCTTGCCCGGATTGCCTCCGTATTCGGCGATGCGGGCGAAAGTCCATGCGACGGCTGCCGCGGCGTCTTCGATGCATTCCTCCCCGCATTTGGCATCTCGGCCCAACAACCGATAATCCACGGCGATTTGCGCAATGCCATCGTCAACTATCGGGATGAAATGGCGTTCGTCAGCCGTGAGGCCGCCTCCATGCAACCATACGATGGAGGGAAAACCGGACGACCCGTCTGGAACGCGTACATCAAGCCGACATGCGGGATGGTCGGTGTATGCGATGTTTCTGTATTCTTTCATTGCCTTCATTTGAATTCTGTGTGCAGCCTAATGCCGCGCCAGGAGAGATTCCCGTCCGGCGCGTCGGCATCGTCCTGCCAGACGAACCGGACGCCAGACGCATCACGCTCCTCGCGGCATGGCACGCCGGCCGAGCCGTCGGATAAAAAAGTAGCGACGGCGCCCTCGCCGTCGGCGGGCTTCCGTGTCCAGCGGCGGCGTGGCTTCCAATGGCGAAACGAAGCAGTCCGTTTACAATATATGGGATATTGCGAAGACAAGAGATGGCACGGATCGCTGTTATCTGCCGTCGTCCGCGCCGCCCAGAATCCCCTCGATGAGCGCGCGCTTGCGCGGGTTGTCGGAGGATGGCGTGAAGTCGGACCACGGGCTGAACTTCGTCGGCGCTTCCTTCTCGACATCCCAGCAGGGATGCTCCCGGAAGGCATGGTAGGTCCAGTCCCATCCGTATTCCTCCATGAGCTCGATCAACTCGCGCAGGTAGATTTCCGCGCCTTCCGCCCAAGTCGTCGCCGAAAACTCGCCAACGTAGATTCGCGCATCGTGGCGAAGCTGGAAATCCCGTACTGGCCGTAAAAGCCTGCGGAGATACGCCTTGTCCCAGCCATGTGCCGGATTCGGCCACGGCGGGCGTTTTCCTTCCTTGTCCACACCGCCGATGCCCTGGCAGGTGAAATCGCCGGGCATGTACATGTGGATTTGATAGACGACGTCTTTCATGGGGAGCGTTTTCATGAAGGGATAGGCGCAGGGATCGGCTTTCACGTTGCCCTCCATCACGATTGGCGTCGCGGGATCGATTTCGCGGATCGCCTTTGCCGCCTCGAACTGCATCTCCCAGTAGCCGTATTCGACCTTCGTGACCTGCTGAGGCTCGTTGACGAGGTCGTATCCGTAAATGACGTCCTCGTTGCCGCGGAATCGCAGGGCGATCATGCGCCACGTGGCGATAAATTTTCCGCGAACGCGCGGGTCCCGGTATTGCGGGCTTTCCCCGTTCCGGTCTCGCGTGTCTCCGGGGGCCTTGTGGAGATCGACGACGACCATCATCCCGTATTTCCGCGCCCAAGGCAGGACGTCTCGTTCCAAGTGGTCGAGCTTGCCGGCGAGCCATCTGTCGTAAACTTCGTAGCCGGCGTCGGGATCGCCGAGGCTCCGGGGCGAACCGCGCCATTCCGTCATCTGGTAGCGCACGAGCGTCGCGCCCCATTCGCGCAGCGTGCGGAAATCGTCCTCCGTGCAATCCCGCGCAGGAAGTTGCACGCCGCGCAACGGCGGCCGCTCCGCCACGAGCGGCGTGTATTCGCACGGCTCCTCGGAAACGTCCTTTGGGAAGATCGCGGACAACGTTTCCGTCCACTGTATCTGCCCCTTGTCGTTGCGGATCGGCAATTCGGCCTCGGCGGCCGCAGAGGCTACGGCGACGGCAAGAAAAATGGATGTTGCGAGAACCTGGCGGGTTGTGTTCCTTTTGGTCATGATGGATAACGTTCTTCTCATCGTGCTAATGCCTCCAAGTCTTTGCGTTGAAAACCCGTCGCCTCACTTCGACGTGGCGAGCGCGATGCCGCGGATTTCTCGGCCGTCGGCGTTCCGCGAGACGGCGCAGTACCAGTGATATACGATACCGTCGTGCTTCAGCACCCACGGCTTGTGGGCATAGAGGGCGTCGAACGGTTCGGACGGCCGCACAAGTGGCTCGCCCTCCCATTTGGTCCAGTGCAGAAGGTCGCGCGAGCAGGCGAAGGTGTCGAACGCCCCGATGCTCCCCTTCCACTGGTGGCCGAAATAGAACATCACCCAAACGTCGCCGATGCGCCGGATCATCGGGTCGCCGGAAATGGAGTGCTTTGCCGGGTCGCCGTTCTCGATCACCGGTCCATCCCCGATGCGCCGCCAGTGCAGCATATCGTCGGAGACGGCCATGCCGATTGTTTCACGGTGCGACACGGCGTCGGCGGCGTTGTAGAAGTTCACGAACCGCCCGCCGCATGAACGGGTCGGGTCTCCGACGGTGAAGTGCTTGTAAATCGTCGCGCGCTCGAAGTCGCGCGCGTCAGGGTCGGACGACTGCATGACCGGGTTGCCCACATAGCGTGTCCAGTGTCGCAGGTCTGAAGGAGCCTCGGTCCAGGCGACGCCGGTCGAGAGCGGGTCGGTCTCGTAACCGTCCTTGGCGCCTCCGAGATACATCATCCAGTAGCGGTTCTGGTAGGTGCCCAAGTTGTTGGGACCTTCCCATCGTGTGTCGACGAGGGCCGGCCAGCCGTCGGCCTGGGCCGAATCCCACGCGCCCTTTCCTCCGCGCCGGAAAACGCAGCCAAGGCGCGTCCAGGAACGCAAATCGGACGAAGTCGCGAGGTGCGTCTCGTAGCCCTTGCCGTCGAAGCGGATGAACATCATGAACCAACTGTTCCCGTGGCGAAAGACCGTTGGATTGTCCAGCATCTCGCCGGGTTCCGGCGCAAGCGCCATTCCGGCCTTGAAGGGCGTCTTGACCTCGTCGTAGAGCTCCCGCATGGTTCGGGGAGACAGATGCTTCTCAGATAGTTCCATGGTTCAAATCGTTACACGGCATTTCCCATTGCATCGACCCACGTGCGTTTGGCCGGATCGGTGCAGACGAGAAGTTTTCCGAGGTCCGTGTCGAAATACCGCTGCCACAGATGCGGGGCGTACGAGCGCCGCTCTTCCGAGGTGCCGCCGGGCTTGTGCGCGAGGTTCACGGTCTCGAAGCCGACGCCGCTCCCGTCGTTTTCCCAGACGGGAAAATCGACGGCGTTTGGGGAACCTTCGCGCGGCATCAGGGTGTATTCAATCCGGCCGCGCCACGTTCCGGGCACCGTCTCCCGCATTCCGTCGCCGAGCTTGCCGCCTATCGTGAGATGCTCCATGCGCTCGAAATTGCAGCCGATCATCGTGACGGATTGCCTGCGCGGCGGCGAAACACCGTCCCGCCCGATTTCGCGGGCCGCGCCGAAGAGAGGCATGTGGACGTTTTCCTCGTCGCCGCAGTTCACGAGGACGATGGGGTGGTTGAATGCGCCCCGGGCGTATTCGTAGTTGCCGAACGTCCAGCCGTAGAGGCCCTTCGACGCGAGACAGTCGTTGCAAATCACATGCTCTCCGCCCGCCTGGAAGCCTTGTCCGAAACCGGTGGCGACAATGTTGTCGAAGCGCGACACGGGGATGTTGCTCCCGCTCGTCATCGTGAGGCCGATGGCGTCGATGTGCGGCATCGGAAGCGGGCCGAATTTCTTCCACGGGTGGGAGTCCCCGTTCATGGCGCGGTATCCGAAGCCGTAGAGCCTCATGTTCCGCACTTCGGCAGCGTCGGTCCATCGCAGATCGACGCAACGCGCCGGATGCTCCGTGTCGCAGATGAACACCGAGACGTTTTCAATCGACAGGCCCGCGCCGTTCTGCGAGGCGACTTCCGTGCGTTCGCCGCGCAAGACGGACGGCACGCCCTCGCCGGCGGTATCCCACACCGGCTTGCGGACGTATAGGATTGCCCCGTTTCGCCAATTCGTCTTGTCGTCCGGGATGGTGCCACGTCCCGCCTGGAAGAACTTCTGGCCGCGAATCGTTAAATGACGGAGCATTGCGGGGATGCGTAGCCCGGCGCGCGGCCCGCCGTCGCCCCACTCGCGGAACGCATCGATATTGTAGATGCCATCGAAGAGGAAGAGGTCGCGTCCGTCGGCGGCGCACCGGTCGATGGCCGCCTGAAGCGTCTCCTCGTCGTGCTCGCCGGGGCAGACAAAGTCCGCTGCGCCCTTCGCGGCGGGAAGGGAACCCGCCGCCGCGACCTTCACCCACACGGGATCGGCTGTCGCCGCAATAGCATCTCCGTCAGTTGTATTCATTCGAAGACTCTTTCACTTTCCCGCCTCATCGGGGAACATTGAAACACGAAGCTTGGCGCAGCCGTAAGGAACGAGTTCTAGCGGCGAACCATCCGCCGCCTTGGCGCGAATGCGCAGAGGGGAGGCGAGCGGCCAGTCCCAGAAGCGAGGCATGGCGTCCCGGAGGACTTTCGCGCCATCGAGGACGCGCCAGGAATCGAGCCGCCAGTCGGTACGCTGGCCAGGTTGCGGCGTGTTTTCGTCGATTTCGGCGAGGCCACGCGCGAAGAGGAGCGGCCCCAGCAAGAGCGAGCAGTATGGCCTTCCGCCGTCGTTGTAGTCGCGCATCGTCTCAACGCGCGGCGCCATCGGGAAGCGGAGCGAAACCGTGTCGCCCGCGCGCCATTCGCGCTCGACTGTCGCGAAGCCATCGCCACCCACGGGGAGGGGCGCGCTTGTCGCGCCCGCACTGCCGTTCACGGCTATGATTGGGTTCGCACACCATCCCGGAATTCGCAGTTTCAGCGGGAAGCAGACGGGCTTCGCCGGATTGACGGCCATTTCCAGCGTTTCGCCAAAGGGGTAGTCGGTGCGCGTCTCGATGCTGACGGCGATGCCACCGACATCCGTCTCCAGCGTGTTCGGCGCGTAGAGGACGGCGGCGAGGCCGCCGTCCTTGGGCTTCATCCACATCCACTGCACGAATCCAGGCAAGATGCGCGTGATGGCGGCGGTGCAGCAGAGCGGCCAGTGCTTGCGCTTGAACGATCCGCCCTTGCCGCCGGTCGCGTGGGGGCCGGCGAAGAATTCCACGTCGCCATCTGAACGGTTGGGCGTCTGGAAATAGACATGGTGCATGAAGTCGCGCGCGACGCACGCCGGGGCGGCGTTGAAGAAGGATTGCTCAACGTGGTCGCCGAAACGTCCTTCGCCCGTGAGGGATGCCATCGTCGCATTCAATAAAATGTCGCCGGCGACGACGCATGTCTCGGTACCGCGCAATGGTCCCGGCCATCCGTATTGCTCGTCGGCTACTGTGACGCCGTGCGGCTGACGGGTACGCGTCTCGAAGAAATCGAGCCAGGCGCAGGCGTTGGCGAGCCACTTTGGGTCGCCAGTCCATGCCGTTCCCTTTGCGAAAGACAGGAGACTTTCATGGGAAACGACTCCGTGCTGCAGTTGCCACGGCCAGTCGCGGTTGGGATCCCTGTCGTTGCGAACGCGCATGCGGATCCCGCTCTGCGCCACGGGTAGCCCGTAGCGCACCGCCGGCCATCGCGCGGGATCGTGGTGCGTCGCGAAGAAGTTGTCAACCGCAGCCGCGAGTCTTTCGTCGCCGCAATACCGCCAGGTGTCGATGGCTGGCGCGGGGAGGGTAACGGGATTGCCGAGAAAATAAAAGCGCGGGTCGTCGAGGCACCAGCGTAGCGCACGGATGGCGCGTTCGTCACCGGTCGCCTCCCAGTAGGCCATGACCGCGCGCGTCGTGCGGCCGCTTGCCCCGACTATGAATCCGTGGTTGGCATCCGCGACCTCCTTCATCTGCGCCTGATTGTCGCGGTCGAGCCAGTGGACGAAGCCAATCGCCTTGGGGTACATCCGCTCCAAAAGCGGTTCGAGGCGGCGGCGGGCCATATCCTTCAGTTCCGCGTCGTCGAGTTCCCATGCGAGGCGCACCAGCCCCTCGAACCAGTAGGCGCCGCCCTCGGCGCACCAGGCGCCCCTGTCCGGGTCGCCCCAGTCCAGGAACTTGCCGCGCGGCTGGAAATCGACGTTCCAGGCGCGCGGGAAGGCCTGGTCGATTTCATCCATGCGCGAGATGTAGCCGTTGCGGGCCGTGACGCACCAATCGCGCAGCCAGCCGCGCGGCTTCACCTCGCCGGGGCGCAGCATTTCCATTGCCGCCGGGACTTTGAGTCCGTGGATTCGCTGGGGGTTCATGATATGACAAATGGCAAAGTCAGATTTTCACCGCTTCAAGCCAGGCATCGGCGACGAGCTGGTGGCCGGCAGGGGTGAGATGTGCGCCGTCGGGCGACCAGTGTTCCGGCCTCGACGTGCGGCAGACCTCGTTGAAGAGGCTTTGCAGCGGGATGAATGTCGCGCCGAACTCCTCGGCCAGACGCCGCGTGTAGGCGGCGCGGATTGCGACCTCGGCAGCGTATTTCTCCGCCATGCCGAAGGGGAACGTGAAGGGTTCGAGAATGACAAGCCGCACCGAAGGCAGCGCCTGTTTCGTCCAGGCGAGGAGTTCCCGGTAGATGCGTTCGGCGCGCTCCGGCTCCACGCCGTTGCCATCCGCCTCGTGGTAGCTGTCGTTCACGCCCACGAGGATTGAAAGGATGTCAGGTGCCAGATTAAGCGCGTCGATGCGCCATCGGGCGTAGAGATCGACAATCCTTGAGCCTGTGATTGCCCGGTTGACGAACTCGATGTCATCGCGCTCTGGATTGTCACGAAGGACGCGTGACTTGATTAGCCCCGGATAACCGGGGCCGACCTCGTCCTTCTCGTAGCCGCAGCCGCCGCCAGTGCGACGGCCGCAATCGGTGATGGAATCACCCTGGAAAAGAATTTTCATCGGCGGGCGTTACCGCATGTAAATTACCGTTGCATTTGGCTTCAATTTGTAGCGGACGATGAATATGCCACTGCCGCCAGCCGCGCCGCCGGCTCCGCCGCCGCCTTTGCCATCCTCGCCGGGTTGCCCGACACCGGCAAGGCACTTTCCGCCGCCACCTTCGCCGCCCGCGATTGTCGGCGAGCCGTTGATGCGGACGCCAGCCCCGCCGCCGCCATAGTACGTTCCGGACGCAACAATGCCAATCTCCACACCGTCGCCACCGACGCGGCAGTCCGATCCGCCGTTGCCGCCAGCGGCACCGGCTCCACCACCGCCACCGGGCGCGTACTGCCCCGTGCCGACAGCCCCATCGTTCCCAAGATTGCCTTCTGCACCGTAAATGGCCTTGCCGGCAGTCGTGCCGCTGGAGTGGTACGACGAGCCGCCTCCGCTCGCGCCGTCGAGACCTCTGCGGCCGCCGTCATTGCTGGCGCTCCGGGGCGCGCCGCCGCCGCCGCCGTATGCCTCGACGAGCGCCATCCCGCCGGAAGAAAGCGCGGTGGTGCTTCCATTTTCGCCGGCTCCATTGACGCCGCCACGAGTCGTGCCGAAGGCGCCAGCCTGGCCGCCATTGCCGACAATGACGTCGTAGGTTCCCGCCACGACGGCATACGAAGTCTTGTAAACCACGCCGCCGCCACCGCCGCCGGCGCCGCCGCGGTCGCTGGAATCCTGCGCACCGCCGCCACCGCCGCCGCCGACCAGCAGGACATCGATACGTCCGGGTTTTGTCACGGTCAACGTGCCGTTTTGGCGGAAGATCCGGACTTCCTCCTTTGCGTTGGCGGTCTTGTTCGTCAGCACTTCGTCGCCGCCAGTGCATTCAAACCAAGATGAATCGCTCACGGTGTTCGCGAAGGCGATAATCACAACGCCGGCGCCGCCGCGCGCGCCGCCGGCGCCGCCGCCGCCCTTTCCGTCCTCGCCGGCAGAGGGAACGCCCTGCACACAGGATCCACCGCCGCCCTCGCCGCCGTACGCGGTGAAGTTCACGGTGTCAAGGCGGCTTCCGGAACCGCCACCGCCATAGCAGAGGCCATCGGACAGAATGGCGCAGACATATCCGTCACCGCCGTGGCTTGCGGAGGCGTACCCTCCGGCGGTTCCTCCTGCCGCGCCGGCACCGCCGCCGCCGCCGGGCTCATACTGGTTGGCGCCCGGAGCCGCACCGGCATTGCCGAGATTGTCGTTGGCCCCGTAGATGGCGTTTCCGCCTGACATTGAGGAGCCGCTGCGATACGTGCCTCCGCCGCCGGAGGCGCCATTGGCACCGGAGAGACCGTCGTTGCCCGTAGAACGGCGCGCGCCGCCGCCACCGCCGTAGGCCGTCACAAGCGCCGTCCCGTTGCTCGAAACGGTCGTCGTGCCGCCAAGACCGCCCCAGCCGCTACTGACGTTGAAGTCGCCGACCGCGCCGCCGGATCCGACAACGATGTCGTATGTCCCAGCTTCGACCGTGAAGGAGGTCTTGTAAACCACGCCTCCTCCACCTCCGCCGCCTCCTCCGGTTCCGTTGGCGGTACTCGCTCCGCCGCCACCGCCGCCGCCAACCGCGAGAATGTCGATTGTCCCGGGTTCCGTGACGGTGAACGATCCGTCCGCTTCGTAGATTAGGACAGTGCGTCCTTCCTGTAGGACAACACGTGCATTCGCGTCCTGTTCGATTTGCGTTGCGTTTGCCGTGAGCGCAAGGGCCAGGGCAGCGCAAAGCGTTGTTAGGTGTCTCTTCATTTTTGTTCCCTTTCAGGTTTGTCGTGGATGGATTGCGCAACCGACGCGGACGGCACACCATCCGATTGTAAACGACGGCAACGATTATCCCAAAATCGCGCCCCGCCGTCTAGACCCTTTTTTGGCAAAATGTCACTTTTATGGAAACATGAAAACCAAAATTGCATTGATTCCTTCAAAGGAGTATAATCAAGGCATGGGAAAAGAAAACATATCGGGAAACGAAAAATCGAGTCACGGAAATTCCGTGATGTCTAGGCGCAGGCATCAGCGGAATGTGTTGGCTGTTGTTGCATTGAATGTATTTGCAGGACAAAGGAAACTGGCGGGAATAACGAGATTTTTCAATGAGCGTCTGCCGCGCGAGGAAGACAAGTGGTCGATCGATGTCATTCATGGCAACGATGCGCTCACAGAAGCCGCATTGCGAAGGGCAGTCCGCTCCGGTGTCTCCGGAATCATCCTTCTCGACTACCCCTCGGCGGCTACAATGCGAATTATCGCCAGAAGCAAGATCCCGTGCGTTGTGGAAATCTCGGCGTCGGAAGACGTCGATTCCAATATCATAGAACCCGTCGGGAGCGGTGGTCGAATCGTCAGGATCATTTGCGAGTCGCGAAGCATTGCCCGGGAAGCGTCCGCGAATCTGGCGGTCCAGCAGATTTTCAAGTCGTTCTGCTATGTAGGGACCCCTGAAGGGGAATCGTGGTCGCTGGAGCGAGGGCATTTGTTCGGAGAGGCGCTTGCGGAACGTGGGCTCAAGTGCCATTTTTTCACAAAGCGATGGAAGCAACTCGGAATTTGGCTTTCCTCACTGCCCCGCCCCGCAGCAATTTGCGCAGCGAATGACGCCACTGCGCGGGATGTCATCAATGCGGCACTTGCCGCAAATCTGCGCATTCCAGCCGACATGGCCGTTCTCGGAATCGACGACGATCCCAAGTTCTGCCTAGGGGCGTCGCCTACGCTGTCATCGGTTGTGCAGGACTTTGACGCATGCGGGTTTCTGGCTGCCGAAGCACTGCAGCAGATGATGGACGGCGACTATTCCGGCCCGAAGATCCTGCATTACGGGGCGAAAGGCGTGGCCATACGCGAATCGACCATGCATTCGTCGCCCTATGCGGATTTTGTCCAGAGGGCACTTGATTGGATAGATGCCAATGCCTGCCGCTACATCAGCGCAACCGACGTAGCCCGTGCGCTGGACGTATCGCGCAGGACTCTCGACCTGCGCCTGAGCGAAGTTCTGCAAACAACTGTGCATGTGGTTCTGAGGGAACGGCGCCTAGAGCAGGTGAAACGGTTACTGGAGACAAGCGGGATGACAATTGCGCAAATAACGGAATCGTGCGGCTTCACCAGCGCAGGGCATCTAAAGAACCTCTTCCGCAAGACATTCGGCTGTTCAATGCGCGATTGGCGAAACCGCAACCGCAGTCACGCAAGCATTCAGCAGGCTGCCGCCCGCGGAGGCCGTTGAAGGGTTTCGCCGCCACAGCCCATTCGACATCCGCCCAGACCGATGCTATCAAGCGGCGGCGCAGTGAAGACCGCGCCGCCAGGGATGTCCCCGACAAAAGCAAAAACAACAATCCGCGACATCGCTCTTACCATAAGAGGGCACTACCATGAAAAACAGCATGGATGGCAACATGCGCCAACCCCTAGCACGGTAAACTGGCCTAGTACAGTTTCATTCCTGGCACGGCATGGCGACGGCGCCAACTCCGCCGCACGCCGGATTTGGCACCTCCCCAACCCTAAAACGCCAAAATTACAAAACTTTGCTATAATCTAAACTCGTGAGCGCCAACGCAAAAATTTCCGGGTCGGTAGTGGCGGGATTCCCGTCGCCTGCCGAGCAATACCTTGAACCACCGCTTGATCTCAATGATCTTCTCGTGAAGCGGCCGGCCGCCACTTATTTCGTGCGCGTTGCCGGCGATTCCATGGATGGGGCCGGAATCCGGGACGGGGACCTGCTCGTGGTGGACCGTTCCCTGCGTCCATCTGACGGAGACATTGTCATCGCGAGCGTCGATGGCGACTTCACCGTCAAGACATACCGCCGTGACAAAAATGGAGTGCGTCTGGAGCCGGCCAATCCGTCATACCCCGTTATCCACCTCGTGCAGGGGCAGGAACTTGACTATTTCGGGAAAGTTACGGCCTGCATCCACAAATTCACGGGGCGACGATGATCGGTCTCGTCGATGGCAATAATTTCTTTGTCTCCTGCGAAAGGGTCTTCAACCGCCATCTCGTAGGCAGGCCGGTTGCCGTTCTTTCAAACAACGACGGGTGCTGCGTCTCGCGCTCAAACGAATTCAAGGCCCTCGGAATCCCAATGGGGACCCCGTATTTCAAACTCAGGGAGCGGGAGGAATCCGGAGAGCTTGCCTTCTACTCGTCGAACTACGAACTCTACGGTGACATTTCCCGGCGCATCGTCTCCATTTTGCGCGACGAAGCCTTCGATGTCGAGCAATATTCAATCGACGAGGCCTTCATCTACCCTCCGACATCCGCGGCAGAGGACTACGACGCATACGGCCGCAGGCTCAGGGCCAAGCTGCTACGCTGGGTTGGCATACCCTGCGGCATCGGATTCGCGCGCACGAAGACACTTGCCAAAATCGCCAACCACATTGGCAAGAAACGGCCAGACGGCGTTTTCACAATGCCAGATGACCCTACCGACATCCTTGCATCCCTGCCCTCCAATGAAGTTTGGGGCGTAGGCCGCAGACTGCCCGCTAAGCTAAGGGCGATGCGCATCGTCACGGCCCGGCATCTGCGCGATGCGCCGGACGACACTCTTCGCGCCATCGGCGGCGTCGCCCTCCTGCGCACCGCAATGGAGCTTCGCGGCATTCCATGCCATGACGAACGCGACTACGACGCCGTACCGGACTCCGTATCATGTTCCCGATCATTTGGCACACCGGCGACAACCATCGAGGCGCTGGAGGAGTCGCTCGCCTCATTCGCTTCCCAGGCGGCCGCAAAGTTGCGCCGCCACGGGCTTCTAGCTTCCGGCTGCAACATTTATGCGCAGACTTTCGCCTCGGGGGGCGGCGGCGAGGTCCTTGGCAGGACCATTGCCTTCAACAGGCCGACCGACGCTACCAACGAAATAATCCGCGCCTTTCACGGCGAAGTAGCCGCCCTGTTCATTCCAGGCATCCGCTACCGGAAGACGGGCATAGTGTTCTTCGGCCTTGAAAAACCATGCGAACCCAGGCAACAGGAGCTCTTCCCAGCCCCCCCACCCACCTTCGGCGACGCGCCAAGCGAACCCTCCCGGCTATACAAGGCAATCGACTCCATCAACGCCCGCTTCGGCAGGGGCAAGGTTTTCTCAGCCGCGGAGGGAGTCGGGCAACGCCCATGGCAAATGAAAAGCGCCAAACTTTCCAAACGTGCTTCCACGCGCTGGGACGAGCTCCCTATCGTGCATTAGCGCATAACGCATAAAGGGACAGACATTTTATCCACATTTTCCCCACATTGCTGCCGTTTTGTTTTTTAGCGGCTGACGGTCA
>JAFWPM010000288.1 GCA_017509565.1 Kiritimatiellia bacterium
CGCCCCGCGCCCTATCATCCAGCCGGCCACCTTGGGGAAGCGGGCCGAGAGGCGCGCGACATCTTCCGGGCACGCGATGTCGCCATTGTAGTAGACAGGCATCCTCGCGGCGTCGAGGCAGGCGGCGAACGCATCGAGATCGACGCCGCCCCCGTACATCTGGCGCGCGGTGCGGGCATGGATGGTCAGGGCCGCAAGCGGGTAGCCGTTGAGTCGCCCCATAAGCGCAGGGAGGGCGGATGCGTCATCGACCCCGAGCCTTGCCTTGAGCGACAGCCCGCCCGGCATTGCGGCGCATCCGGCGTCCAGCATCGCGAAAAGGGTGTCTGGCGACTTGAGGAGGCCTGCGCCGCGCCCGCGCCTTACAATCATGGGCCACGGGCATCCGGCGTTCAGGTCGCAGCGCGAGAAGCCGACGTCCCTGAGGGCGCCAAGCAGCGTGGCGAGGTCGGCCGGGCTCTTGCCGATGGCCTGCGGGACGACGTCCATGCCGCCCTGTCCGGCGGGATCAGGGAGGACATCGCGCAGCATCGACTGCTTGAAGCGAATCCCGGCGGCCGTGGGGATGAACGGGGCGTAGGCGAGGTCGAATCCAGGGAAATGGAGCGCCAGGCATGAGCGGAACTCGCGCTGTGTGACTCCGCGCAGCGGCGCCAGAATTAGCGTGGTCTTCATTTTTCGAGCGGCAGGTTGCGGCGCCTGTAGGTCGGGAGATCGAGGTTCTGTCCATTGTAGATGGTATCCTCGGTCCCCTTGAAGCGGGCGCCTGCGGAATCCGCGGCCAGCGGGTCGCGGCGGTGCCCGCGCCTTGAACCCCGTGGCTCCGGCGCCGACTGGGCCGTCTCGGGTGCCTCGGCGCCGCCGGGCGGCAGGCCATTTTCGAAAAACAGCCCGACAAGCGAAATCTCCCCCTCGCGGCCTTCGTCGACCACCACGCCGACATCGACCTTGGCAAGGGATGGGATGCCGGAGGTGAGCGCGCCTGAGACATCGGACATTTCCGCCAGCCGAAGGTCCTTGCCGGCGACGACTCCGATTATCGCCGCCGAAATGCCCTCAAGGTACTTGGCACCGCCGCAAAGGGGCGAGGCGAGCAGCGCCGCGGCAGCCGATGAGGCGCGGCCCTCGCCAGCGGCGCTGGACGCCGCGATGCGGAAACGGCCCGAGGAGTCGGCAACAGCCGAGACGATTCTTTCGGTGCCAAGCGAGATGAAGCCCGGCTTCACCGCCATCTCCCAAAAGAGGGAAAGCATGGACGACACCGTGCCGGCGACGGAATCCCAGGCCTCGCCGACAGGTTCGCCCCCCTTGGCGGAAAAGAGGTCGTCAAGGGCGACAAGCGCGCTGGCGTGGGCGGCATCCTCAACAAGGGGGACCGCGCGGCGCGCGGCCGCGGCCCGGTCGGCCCCCTCGAATGCAAAGGGCGTCGTCGCGACGCAGACCGTCGTGACGCCGGCGTCGCGCATCGTCTTCAGTATTTCGGGAAGGGCGCCGGAGGCGAAGCCGCCGCCAAGCGAGGCGGCCACGACCGCAAGCCGAGCGCCGGAGACAGCGTCGCGGATCGCCGCGGCGTCATCCTGCGCGGCCGTGCGCGCCTTGACGGCGTCCCCGCCAGAACTGCGGCCATCCAGGCGCGCTGCGCCGATTTCCACGAATTCCGCGTCCCCCGCAATGTCGCGCGTGGCCGCGTCGCAGTCGAACACAAGCGCGCGCATCCCCCTGTGGCCCGCGGCCGAATGCGCGACGAAGCGCGCCGCAGCGCCGCCAACGCCTACGAGTATGATGTCTAGTCCTGGTGCGCTCATCACTTGAATATCCTGTTGAAGAAGTCCAGCAATCCCGATCCGCCACGGGCGTCCCGATGGGCCTTAAGCGCATACACAAGCAGACCTGCGGGAACGGCGAAGGCCTCGGGATGCGCCTCGTCCTCAAGCCCCCTTACATTGCGGAGCGTGCCCAGTGTGCAGGGGACGCCGAATATGGACTGCGCCAGCTCAAGTATCCCCGGCAAGGCGGCCGCGCCGCCCGTGAAAACGACCCCGGCGCCGAGCTTGTCGAGAATCTCCAGCCGGTTCATCCTGTCGCGGAATATTTTGAACAGCTCGTCCATGCGGGCGTTGGTCACCGTCCGGAGCGCCTTGACGCTGATGGTGCGGTCGCGCATCCCGAAATCAGACTGGACGGGGATGCGGTCAGTCCCGCCGCCCGGCAGAGCGGACCCGTATTCCAGCTTAAGCTGCCTTGCCCGCTGCGGCGGCATGTTGAAGGCCTGCGATATGTCGTTCGTCACATGCTCCCCGCCGACCCCGATGGCCCAGGCGTCGGCCGGGACGCCATCGACATAGGATATGCAGCTCGTCGTGCCGCCGCCAAGGTCTATCACGGCCACCCCGGCATTGCGCTGCTCCTGGGACAGGACCGCATGGGAAGCCGCCAGCGCCCCGAACACGACATCCTCCACGTCGAGCGAGGCGGACTGGACCGCCGTCTGGAGATTTTCAATCGGCCCCTTCTCGGCGTGTATGATGAGCATTCCGAGGCTAAGGGTCGTCCCCTTCATGCCTTCGGGCTTGATGATCCCGCTCTGCGCGTCCAGCCGGTATTTCTGGGCGATGGTGTGCATGCGCGCGGAGGTGGGCGTCGGCAGCGTGACGCTCCCGGCGAGGTCGTAGACCTCCTCGATGTCGTCCATCGACACCACATGGTCGCGCGACCTGACCGGCGTTGACCCGTGGTTTGAGAATGAACCGACATAGCCGCCATTGGCCGCCAGCTGGACGCAGCCGACGTCGAATTTCTTTTCGGAAAGCTGCCCTACCGCCTGGAGGATGCACTTTACGGCATGGTCGAGGTTTACAATCTGGCCCTTCCTGACGCCCATCGACTGGACGCAGGCCTTGCCTTCGACGTTCATGACGCCGCTGGCGTCTGGCTCGCC
>JAFWPM010000289.1 GCA_017509565.1 Kiritimatiellia bacterium
CGTCGTCGCCGCCGAGGTCGATTTTGGTCGCCTTGACGTGGTTGTCCCGGTTGACGGCGCTGAATGCGGCGACCGGGACGATGGAGTAGCGCTCGCCGCCGAGGATGTAGAGCGTCCTGTCGCCAAGGCGAGTCGGGTGCCATAGCCAAACATTGGGGCCGTCGTCAAGGAACCCGCCGCCGTTGACCTCCTGGTTGGCGACCGTCAGCATGTCCGCCGTGACGCCCGGCGCGATGTCGTCCCACGAGGCGTCCTGCTTCTTGAAGGTCCCGTCGCTTTCGTCGAAGCGCCACTCCTCCCACGGCGTGTTCTTGAAGTCGGAGCCGTTCGACGGCTGGCACGTGAAGTTGTAGATGCCGTCGTCGAAGACGAGAAACGAATAGAACCGGCGGAGCTTGAATCCGGAGCGCAGGGCGCTTGTGAGCGAGGGCGTCGCGTTGAACATGGGGGTCTCGCACCAGTTGGTCGAGCCGCTGATGCCGTATCCGCAGATGAACGTGTATCCCTTGTATTCGGCCATGTCCCAGTTGTGGACGCGGTACCCCTGGTATTCGAAGCCAAGCCACTGGGAGATGTTGCCCTTCCCGAGGGCCGTTTCGTATTCGCGCCAGTTGCCGTCTGCCTCGCGGCGGAAGTGGCTGCCCTGGTGGGCGTCCTTTGCCGTCTGGTTGTCCCAGTCGCGCTCCCTGATGTCGATGGAGGGGAGGTAGAGGCGCCCGTCAGAGAACTCCTTGAACTCGCATGTGGCCTCGGTCCCGGCGACCCACTCCTGCTCCCACTCGCCTGTGTACGGGTCTATCGCGAAGATAGGGCAGGGGCCGCCGTTGTTCTCCCAGTCGCCGCCGGAGGTGTAGATTTTCCCGTTGTAGGGGAGGAGGTCGGGCACGTTGCGCGGGAAGGTGGAGGCGGAAGTCCAGCGGGAGGCATTGGGATTGCCTAGGTTCTCCAGTTGGGAGGTGAGGTCGGGGCAGGTGGCTGCTGCAGTCGCCGCCGCAAAGGCTGCGAGAAGGGCTGTCATTTTCATGGATGGCCTCTCCAACGGATGGCGTTCGGAGGTGCGGCGTCCCGCCGCGCACTGGAGGGTGCGGCCTCCGGCCGCGCATTTTCAATTTCCGCGCGGCGAGACGCCGCACCCCCTATGGGCGCACCCCCTGGGGTGGCTGTGCCGCAGGTGCAGCAGATGGTTTTCATCAGTGTCCTTTCACATCGACCCGAACCATTCCAATGGGATACCGCCGTCCGGTTCCGCCGCGGAGCGGGAGCGCCAGGCGCGGGGTGCCGTCGGGGTCGCCAAGCGAGACGCAAAGGGTGTATTCGCCAGGTTCGATTGTCGGGACGCGCGGGTTGGCGGCGATTTCGGCCGGCCCGAACTTTTCCACATAGACGAGGACGCCGTCGTTGATGCGCGGTATTTCCCCGTCAAACCCGACATGGCAGCGCGAGACGCGCTCCACGGGCTTTTCGATTCCCCCGAGGGTCGGCTCGGCGGCCGCGAAGTCGTAGGACTCGTCGGCGCATACCCACGCGACGCGGCCAGCGCCGTCGAGAAGCGACCAGGCGAGCGTCGCGCCCTTGTAGCGCCGCGCGACGCCGGAGTTCACCCACGTCGAGCGGATCCGGAACGTCTCGCCGATCGACACGCATTCCGGATATTCCACCTCGCGCAGTTCGAAACGGTAGCCGAGGCGGCGCGCAGCGCGCGCGTAGGCCTCCCCGGAACCTTCGAGGCACTCGCGCGGCCAGCCATGGACGGACAGCCAGGTCGCGCGGTATTCCTCGACGGCCTCGACAAGCTTGTCGTCGTCCCATGCGCCGCGGGCGCGCGAGAGGTCGTAGTGCTCGTGTTCCACGAACACCGGCGCGTCCGGCGCGAAATACCGCCCCCAATGGGCGTGGAACCACTGCGGGTGCGGGCGCAGGTGCTTTTTTTCATCCGGAATCATCTCCGGCGTGAAGACGAGAATCGAGTCGTCGCGGAAGCCGAATCCGAGATCGTGCGCGTGGCGCATGAGCGGGACCTGCCCGGCGGGCGTCTGGAGCGACGAGCCGGCGTGGTCGTCGTTGCAGAGGATTGTCGTTCGCGGGAAGAGCCGGCGGTGAAGCTCGTAGTGCCGGTGGATGGCCTCCTCGGGGTCGCGCCCCGCGGCCTTCATCGCCTCGCCGTAGGCGCGGGTGTGGCCTTCGCCCCACATGCCGATCGTGCCGACGTCGATGAAGGCGACCGCGGGGTTGCCGTCGTAGCGCCGCGCCATCGCGCGGAGGAAGTTTTCCAGCTTTTTGAGGAATACGGGGTCGCCGTAGTCGGGCTCCCAGAGGTCGGTGTCGCCGCCGGGCGGGTATTCCCCGAAAATCTTGTCCATCTTGATCTTGAAGAACCAGCCCTTCGCGCCGGCGTCCTTGACCCACTCCGGCGTGGCGAATGGATAGCGCGACTCGCAGCAGGTCACGCGCAGGCCGATCTGCTTGCCTGCCGCGACCCATGGCGCGGCGTAGCTGTCGATCAGGTCCCAGCGGTATACGCCCTCCTCCGGCTCCAGCAGGCACCACGGCAGGCGAAAGTAGGCCGTCGTGACGCCGGGAAACCAGTCGAGCGTGTCCCCGCGCTGCTGGAGCTGGCCGTACGCCCACTGCCGGTTGGAGTAGTGGAAGAAGGCCAGCCCCATGTCGGGGTTTTGCAGAATGTCATCCGTGATTTGTGGGCGGACGGTCACGGCGCGGCCCCTATCTGAAGAAGAGCACCGTCGCGCGGGAGCTGGGAACACAGCGCATGAACGACGAGACAGGCTGGACGCCCGGGCGGAAGCGGATTTCGTCGAACTGCGCCTGCATGCCGCCGTTCGCGTTCCCGGAATAGCCGAAGAGCAGGCTGTAGCTGGCGTTCGCGCTGAAGGCGCAAACGCCCTCGATCGTGCCGCCGCAATTCGGCACTTCCACGTAGTCGCGGTAGACCCTTACGGTCGTCGTCGCGTCCGCGTAGTTTGCAGATGCGGTCACGGCCCAGTGGTGCCATTTCCCATCGGCGAGGCCGAAGCCCGACGGCGCCGCAATCGACCGCGAGGATGTGGACGCCGCCACGCCATTGGCCGAGACAGTGGCCGAAACGCCGCCGGCCTGCGAAAGCGCCAAAGTCGAGGCGTTTGCGTAGAGTCCGTTCCTGATGATGCGCACGAACTGCGCGCTGCTGCCGAGATCCGACACCTTGGCGAAGAACTCCAGCGTGAAGTCGCGCGACTGGAAGACCGGGGAACCGGGGAAGTCGAGGTAGTCGCTTCCGTCAAGCTCAAGCGCCTTCCCCGAAACGGTGTCTGCCTCTCCGTCGTTGTCCAGGTCGTAGTCGCGACTGACGGTGGCGAAGGACGGCGTCGCTTCCCCGTTCGTCCCCGCGACGCGCACGACGGCGTTGGAGACGAAAAGTTCGTCCTGCCCCGATGAAAGGGTGTCTTCCAGCGTGGCGTGGAGGATGTCGGTCGCGCTTGCGCTGGCCGCGACGGGAACTGTCGTCAGGAACTCATGCGGCGCAAGAGCCCGCTTCGTGATGCGCAGATCGTCGAGCTGTCCGTTGAATACCTGGCTGGAGTATCCCTGGCCGCCGAAGTAAAACCCATAACTGTTGGAGGCGAGCGCATCGGCGCTTCGCGAGTTGTCTAGCTTGTAGTCCACCCAGCACTCGAAGGCGTTCACGCCATGGCGGTACACGAGGGCGCAGTGGTGCCACGCGCCGTCGTTGACCACGGCGCTGCCTGTGCCGCCGCCAATGCTGTAGTCGCCGACGCGCGGATGGACCTTGCCTCCATTTATCATCACCTTTGTCCACGGGTTGACAAGCATCGCCTGGTTGCTTTGGTACGATGTCTTGAAAAACCATTCGAAGGTGAAGTCTCCGGCGTAGAGTTCGGCTAGGCCGTCCTTGGGAAACTCGACGATGTGGCCGATGTTGTTGCCGCCAGCAGCCGCGGAAGAAAACGTGTAGGACTTGACATCCGCCATGGCATTGGTGTCAAGGCAGCCGCCGCGGACGGCTGAGCCATGCGCCTCGTCTGCAACAGCGGGGACGCCGTAGGGCAGGTTGCCGTTAATGGAGGTCGTGCTCCAGCCCTTGGGGTTCCATGCGGCCGTGGGGGCGCCATTGAGCGGCGGGTTCCAGACGCCCGTGGCGAGCGGCACCTGGGTGGCGAACCACGGCGTGTCGCCCAGCGGGAGATAGACGAGCGTGTCGGCGTCCACCGGTCCGGGGGGAACCGGGCGCAGGAACTCGCGGACGTCAAGGGCGGCGTCGGAGACGCGCACCTCGGCCAGTTCGCCGAGGAAGCTGCGCCCGCTGTTGTAGGGGTTCGCGCCGATGACCAGCGGGAGGGAGTTGGCGTCGGAATAATGCATGCCTTCGTAGTCAGTGACATTCGCGCCGCCAACACTGTGGTAGTCGATGTAGACTGTCAGCGAGAGGGTCTTGGCTTCCATGTCCGCCGACGCGACGAGGGCGAGATGGTGCCACACGTTGAGTGTGATGGAACCCATTGGCGAGGCTGCGCTGTAGGCTGGAATACCTACGGTCCCGTCGCTCTTGTCAACGCCCATGCGAATATAAGGTGCGAGTTTGCCGTTATTGTACCAAAGGGCGAACATCGCGCCTTCGTGCGAGGTTGCGACGGAGGTGTCCTTGCCCCAGTGGATGATTGGGAACATGGCGTTGCCGCCGCCCGTGGCGCGGTCGATGGCCGCCTGCGACATCTTGAAGAACGCCTCGTAGGTGTAGGACTTCGCCCCCTTGAAGGCGGCGGTCAGGGCAGATCCGTGAACAAGGACGGCGCCGGTGTTGCCGCTGTCGCCCGTCCAGGACATGGCCTTGCCTTTTGGGTAGAGGGTGTCCGTCTTCGGGTCGATGACGCGGACGCCGTCAGCGAACGCATCGGCGCGGACGGGAAACTTGGACTCATCCGTGCCAAAGGGGGCAGTGCCGGCCCACTGCCAATGCTCAATGCTCTTGAGCGTGCCGTCCATGACGCCGGGATTGGCCTTGTTCTCAATCGTGGCGCCGGTGCCATCGAAGCGGTACCACAGCAAGGTGTCAGCGGAGGAAACACAGGCAAGGCTCGCAGCAAGCGTCATTGCCGAAGTGTTTAGAATTAGTGTCTTTTTCATGGTCTTTTTCCGGGGGAGGCAGTATTGAATCAACATCCGGCACATGTCGGACATTGTTGGACTCGCTACAAAATTATCGCAAAATCAAAGCTTTCGCACAATTCAAATTTTGCGTCTATTATTATAATGTTTTGCGCCATCGTGGCGCAATATCCGCAAGTTGCCCTCACGGTCGCTACTCTCCTGTTTCCAGGCGCCCGGCGTCGGGAAGCAGTTCGTATGGCGCATTGCCGTCAAATTCGACGGCATTGCGGCGGAAGACCAGATTGTCGCCATTTTCCGCATACCACACGAGCGACCGCGGGTTGAGAAACGCGCAGTCCTCCACGAGTATTCCAGAGACGATGTCCCGGCAGGCCGGCTTGACGTCCGCCGCCGGGCCTTGGGCAAGGCGCGCTTCCACTTCCGCATTGAGCCGCGCGTCGCGGATGGGGACTATGCCCTTTTCCGGCCAGCCTTTGGACGATGGGATGCGGACTCCGGTGTAAAGGATGGCGCTTTTGCCGTTGACGAGCGTCCGCGCCGCGCAGTTCGAAAATGCGCAGTTGCGCACGACTATGTTGGTGCAGCCAGTCCCTTCGCACCAGACGTTGTAGGTGTAGCTCGTCTGGAAGCGGAGCGGTGAGCCGTTCATGCGCTCGAATGCGCAGCGCTCGAAGGTGACGTTGGGCGCCGCCACCACGCAGCGCCCCCATGGCGCGCCGCTGAATTCACAGTCGTGCACGAGGATGTCGCCGGTGGCGTATTTCCTGTTGAAAAGGACGAAGAACAGGCCGGCCTGCGGCGGAAGGTCGCGGTCGAAGATGATGGAGCCGCCGTCCATTTTGACGATCTTCCCCGTCCACCCGGTCACGGAGTAGTCCTCCTGGCGTAGTTCGATTACGTCGCCGGGAGTGGCCGAGAGCGATCCCGTGCCGCCGTTGTTGACGGCGCGCAGCGTCCGCGGCCCTTCCGCGCGGGCTATGGCCGTGCCGTCGTGGAAGTTCAGGGCGTCGTCGTTGTGCCTGGCAATCCGGCAGCCGGTGAGTTTGATGAACCCGCCGCTCCGGGAGACGTGGATCGCATCCGATGTCGAGGTGACGGGGCGCGGAAAGGGGGCTTCCAGCCGGAAGCGGTCGAGGTGCGTGAACTTCTGCGTCCCGTCGATGCAGACCGCCGTCCCGAAGCAGCTCCTGATGGTGAAGTCTCGCAGGGTCACGCATTCGCCGGAGAGGATGTAGACGCCGCCCATTCCGTAGTAGCGGTGGCTGACCGCGTACAGCCCGCCCTCGTCGAAGGCGCCGCACACACTACGGTTCCGCCCGGGCGAGAAGCGTTTGGCCGCGCCGGGGTCCTGTGGGCGGCCTGGCTGCGGCACGTAGGGCCAGAGTCGGAGCCGCGTTGGCGAGAGCCATTCGTTGCGGCTGCCGAAGTGGCCGGGCTGCTGGCCGAAGTAGCAGCGCGCCCCGGTGCCGTCGAGCCTGCCGGAGAGTCCGTCCGCCGCCATTGGCTGCACCGTCTGGACCGGCACGGGGTTGGGGTGTAGCGGGTGCTTCTCCCAGCCGACGAGTTCAAGGTCGACGTAGGATTCGCCGTCGCGATCGTCCACGTGCTTTGCGACGCATTTCGCGAGGAACCCAAGCGGGGTGCGCCGCCAGTCCCAGTCCATTTCTAGGTTCTCGACGCGGACGCGGCGGCAGCGGTTGATGAAGAGGTTCACGCCGTCGCCCACCGGGCCGTCGTCGGCGGCGTCCCAGTCCTTGGAATGCTTCCTGAAAAAGACCAGCAGCGCGCCCTTGCCGTCTAGCACCAGGTCCTCTAGTCCGTCCATGGCGATGCCTTCTGGTCCGTGGCACCGGTAAGTGCCCGGAGCCAGCTCCAGGCGGTCGGCGCCAATGGAGCGGCAATGCGCAAGGGCCCTGTTGATGGCGGCGGCGTTGTCGGTATTGTCTTCGGAGAAGCCGAAGTCCGCGGCCAAGACGACTGCGCCGCCGTGCGGACGCGGCTGCGCGACTTCGAAATCAGCGCAGCCCATCGGCTCGGTCTCCGCGCCTGCGGCGCTGGCAAGCATGAGCAGCGCGGCAAGGGCCGCCTTGGACGGCCTTCGCGCCCTATGGCGCGACTGGCTGCCCGCGGGACGCATTGTGGCATGGATGGCGTTTTGGATATTGGACATGGCGTTGGCCGCTGGGGAGTGATGGAAGGCAGTCTTCCCTGACCTTCCTGCGCAAAGTCCCACATGATCCGCATTGTATTCCAGGCAAAATCGTCTTTGCCTGAAATTTGAAATATTTTCCCACAATGGACAGATTCCCGCAATTTCAAAAATGCGGCAGGGCAATAATGTTTTGCGCCGTCATGTCGCAAAAAAAAGTTGCAATGCGCTTCCGGCAATGATAGAATCCACAGCCATGAAAAACGGCAGGAAGAACAGTCGTCTCGTTGTCGCCGTGGTGCAGGCGGATTCCGGCGTGGGACGCGCGGTGCTGCGCGGCATTGCGGTGGAGGCCGAGCACTTGGGATGGACACTCGAAACCATCAACAAGGACGTCGGCGGCGGGAGCCTTGCCACATTTGGCGAATTGCTCGGGGCTGCTGACGGCGCCATCGTCCGCGTCAGGGACGCATGCGTCAGCGCCAGGCAGTTCCTTCGCCCCGAGGTCCCGGTCGTCGGCATAGACATCGCCCCCTTCAGGGATTCCGGGCTCTGGGCGACTCTCAACCCCCACAACGAGAAAATCGGCGCAATGGCCGCGGATGAGCTTCTTGCGGCGAATTGCAGGTGCTACGCCTTTGTCCCGGCGCTGCCCAAGATGCCGTGGGGCGATGCGCGCGGGAAGGGCTTTATCGACCGCATCCGCGCGGCGGGGGGCGATGTGCGCCGCTATGAGCCAAAGGACACCTGGTTCAGCATTTCGGAACGTGATTGCCTGGCAGGCTGGCTTTCGGCGCTGCCGCGCCCGTTCGGGGTCTTCGCGCGCAACGACATAATCGCGCGGTACGCGCTTGGCGTCTGCAAGAAGGCCGGCATAGATGTGCCTCGCGAGGCGAAGATAATCGGCGCGGACAATGACGAGTTGCTTTGCCTCTATTCCTCCCCGCAGCTTTCAAGTGTCCGAATCGACCATGAAGGGGCCGGGCGCCGCGCCGCCGAAGTGCTCCAGTCCTTTTTCGGCAAGCCAATGCCCCGGCGGACGTCGTCGCTGCGTTTTGGAGTCTACGGCGTCGCGCGCCGCGCCAGCACTGGGGCGTCGGAGTCCTACTCGGACCTGCGGCTGGAGGTGGGATTTGACTACATAGCGGGCCACTTCGGCAACCGGTACCTTGGCGCGGGCGATGTCGCGGCCGCGATGGGAATCAGCCGCCGCCAGGCGGAGAGGCTTTTCCGCGCGGCGGGGACCTCAATTCACCAAAAGCTGGATGAGACGCGGCTCGCGCATGTCAAGTCCCTGCTTTCCGCAACGGACGAGCCGCTGAGGGCGATAGCGGAGGAATGCGGATATTCGTCGGGGATATACCTGTCAGGGCTCTTCAAGGAGCGGTTCGGAATCACCCCGGGGCAGTTCCGGGCGCAAGGCGCGGCTGGCCGCGGCGCAGGCGGGGGCAGGTGAGTGGCCCGGCGGTCGGCTGAAGTATTCGGGCGCCCCGCTAATGCGCGACAACGGTTCTTGCCAGCTTCCCGGTTTCGCGGTCGATGGTGAAGACCACCAAGGCGGGGCCGGAGGTCGCGGCGCCTGAGAAGTGGCGCGATTCTATGGCGAGGAATTCGCCCATTGCCGAGAGGGCCGCGGCTTCCGCCTGGTTCAGCCCGCCAAGCGCCGTGCCGGCTTCGGCGATTTCGAGCGACTTCAGCGCCCCGCCCCCGCGCCTGTATTCAATGAGTTTCCGCGCGAGCGATTTCGATGCGGCCGTCCCGTAGCGCTCCGCGACTGCGAACGCGGCCCTGAGGACCGGCTCGGAGGCGGTGTTGATGTTGACGGCCTCCGATGGCGCGGCTGTGACGAACGGGGCCAGCCGCAGGTAGCTTTCGCCGTCAAGGGACGGCGCAAGCCGCATGTATTCGCGGCGCGGCAGCGGGCGCAGGGCCGCGATTTCCGACGCAATCCGCGCGGCCTGGATTGCGTCCTTGCCGCAGACTTCGGCCACCAGCGCCGCAAGCGTCTCCTCCGGCGCGTGGTTGAGCGGAAGGCGGCTTTCCTCGTCAACGCATGGCGCGGGGTCCGTTCCGGGAAATTCGGGCGCCAGTCTGGCGACCGCCGATTCGGGGGCGTCTTCGGGCGGGAAGGGGAGCGTCCATGATTCGCCTGCGGCGTCGTAGCCGTTGGTGTCGCAGAGAACGGCTTCCCTGGCGAACATGCCGATGCATTCGAAGGCGGCGCGGCGCCCTTGCGCGTCGGCGGCGATGTGGGCGACGCGGGCCGCGGACGCCCGCAGGACCGCCGCCGC
>JAFWPM010000290.1 GCA_017509565.1 Kiritimatiellia bacterium
CCAGTGCCATGTGTTCGTCCCGATGCCGAAGGCACGCCCCTGGACGGCCCGGCGCGGGCGAACCTTCCTCGCCAAAGTCCGCGCGGCGGGGTGCGAGGCATTCCTCTACAAGCCGCAGACGGAATGGGGCTGGTCGAAGGAGCGCGATGCGCTCGCCAAGTGGCTTGCGACGCTGCCGCGCCCGATGGCGCTTTTCGCCGGCAACGACATGCTGGCCAAGTTCACGCTTGACGCATGCCGCGACGCCGGGCTGGAGGTTCCCGCGGATGTTGCCATTCTGGGCGTCAATGACGACGAGACGCTTTGCCTTTCCACAAGGCCGACGCTCTCCAGCATCCGCGTCGACTTCGAGGGTTGCGGTCGCATGGCCGCGGAACTGCTCGGCTCGCTGATGGACAGAGGCGCTTCCCGCCCGCGAAAGACCATTCCCCGCCTCTACTACGGCACGCTCGGCATCGTGCGGCGCGGCAGCACACGGCGCGACGATCAGGGAACGGACCCGCGCATGGCGGCGGGCCTGGACTTCATCGCGTCGCACTACGGCGACCCGTTCATCGGAGTGCGCGACGTGGCCGCCGCAATGGGGACGGGCCGCCGCCAGTCCGAACGCCTCTTCCGCGCCGGCGGCAAATCGATACGCGAACGCATCGAGGAAAAGCGGCTGGAGCACGTTCGCGTTCTGCTGAAAACCACCGGACTGCCGCTCCGACAAATCGCGCAGGAAAGCGGATTCGCCTCGCGCCCCTACCTCACCCGCGTCTTCGCGAAGCGCTTCGGCATGACGCCCGGCGAGTGGAGGGGTGAAAACGGCCCAAAATGATTTTGGCGTGCCGGCTTACGTTGACGCGCGCGGCGCGTAGAAGCCGAGCGTCGCACCCCACTGCCTCGTTTCGCCGATTGTCTTTTCGCTGATTCTCATGGTCTTTTCAAGGAAAAAACCGATGGCGGCACCCGCCGCAAACATCGTGATTGCTGATAATTCTACTCCGTTTTTCCTCCATTGACTAGGCTGAAAGTTGGGACTTCAAATGTGTCAACTTTTGGGACATCGGTCATTACGGCAGCCGTCAAACTCCACCGCGAAAACCGTCAAACCCTCCCACGAAAATCCGTCAAACTCCCCCGTGAGGGTCTCAAAATGCAATATTGGTTTGACATTCAGGCATGAGTGCCATCGGAGTATGGGCGCAAAAATTGCATTTTGCAGATTTTGCGCCCGAAATCATTCCGGTTTTCGGGCGCAAAAATTGAATTTTTGAATTTTGCGCCGTATTTTCTTGACAATCCGTGCGAATTATGGGATGATGATCTGCGTCGCACGGGAAGGAGACCACGAATGTTTTTCGGCCGCAAGGAACAACTGGAAGACCTTGAAGCTCTTTGGCGCAAGCGGACATCGTCGCTTGTCGCCTGTCGCGGTCGGCGCCGCATCGGAAAATCAACGCTCTTCCGCGAATTCGCGAAGCGGACGGCCGACGCCTATCTGGAATTCGAGGGGCTGCCGCCGCGCGACGGGCGCCCGGTGCCGAATTCCGAGCAACTAGGGGCGTTCGCGGCCGCGCTTGCGCGCCAGACGAATTCACCGATACTTTCGCTTCCCAACTGGTATGACGCCTTTTTCTGGCTGGACAAAGCCATTGACGACTCCAGGCGAACGGTCGTCCTCCTCGACGAAATATCCTGGATGGGCGGCGACGACCGAAACTTCCCGGGGACGCTGCGCACCGCGTGGGAGACCTTCTTCCACCGGCACGAAAAACTTGTCGTCGTGGTGTGCGGCTCCGTCTCCGCGTGGATTCAGCGCAACATTCTTGGCAACACGGGCTTCACCGGCCGGTTCTCGCGCGACTATGTCCTTTCCGAATTGCCGCTTGCGGACTGCGCGGCGTTTTGGGGCGCGGCTGCGGGGCGAATCGCGGCCAGGGAAATGCTGGACGTCCTGTCCGTCACCGGCGGCGTCCCACGCTATCTGGAGGAAATCGATCCGGGGCTGTCCGCCGACGAAAACATCCGCCGCCTCTGCTTTACGAAGGGCGGGACGCTGTTTCAGGACTTCGATGCCATCTTCAACCCGCTTTACGGCCCCAAGTCCGAATTCAAGCGGAAGATTCTCGCCGCGCTCGCGGGCGGCCCGCTTTCAGGAACCGAAATCGCGGCGCGCCTTGGAGAGCCGAGAAACGGGCACCTCGCGGCTACGCTGAAAGAACTCGCCGAAGGAGGTTTCCTGTCCGACGACCAGGGAATCAATCCCGAAACAGGCGTCGAATCGCGCATCCTCCGATACCGCCTTCGCGACAACTACACGCGCTTCTTCCTCAAATATGTGGAGCCGAACAAAAGGGCCATCGAACGCGGCGCATTCCGCTTCACGCGACTTTCCTCGCTTCCGGGCTGGGATTCCGTCATGGGGCTTGCCTTTGAGAACCTGGTCGTCAACAACGCGATGGAACTCGTACCCTTCCTTGGGATCGGAAACGCGACCATACTTTCCGCCGCGCCCTTCCGCCATGCGCGGCACGGGCGCGACGGATCGGACCGGGGATGCCAGATCGACCTCCTCGTCCAGACCCCGCGCACCGCATACGCGGTCGAGGTGAAGCGAAAGACCCGGATCGGCCCGGAAATCGAGGATGAGATGGAACAGCGGCTCTCGCGCATTCCGCTTCGCAGGGGCGTAAGCGTCCGCCCCGTTCTGGTCTTCGACGGGGAGCTCGACCCCGTCGTGGAGGGGGACGGCTACTTCGACGCCGTCGTCCCCGCATCGAAGCTGCTTGGATTGTAGGGCACTGCCGCGAAACAATGGACAAACCTGCGGAAAAGAAGAGGCTTGTCGTGGCCGTGCTTTCGACGGGCATCCGCGTGAGCAGCGCGGAACTGCGAGGCGTCGAACGCGCCGCCGCGCGGGCGGGCTGGACGCTGGAAACGGTCGATCCGGCGCAGACGGGGCCGGACATGGCCCCCTTCGCGCCGCTTTTCGCCCGCGCCGACGGCGTGATCGTGCGCGAAAACCTGCATCTCGAAAACGCCGCCGCGCTGCTGCCTCCGGAGACGCCCGTCGTGCAGCTTGACGGCATCCACCCGCGCGCGGACGCCCGCGTTAGGTCCGACGTCGGAGCCGAGACCGATCTCGCCGTCCAAGAACTGCTCTCGCTTGGCCGGCGCAGCTACGTGTTCGTCCCAATGCCGAAGGCGCAGCGCTGGACCGCGCACCGCGCGAGGGCGTTCCTTGAGAAGATGCGCGCCGCCGGCGGCGACGCCTATGTCTACGAGCCGAAGACGGATTGGGGCTGGATGGAGGAGCGCGAAGCCCTGGCCAAGTGGCTGCTCACGCTTCCCCAGCCGATGGCCATTCTGACCAGTACCGATTTCCTCGCCAAATTCGCGCTTGACGCATGCCGGGACGCCGGACTCGACGTCCCGGGCGACGTGGCGATTCTTGGTTCTGGGGACGACGAAACGGTCTCCCGCTCCACGAAACCGACGCTCTCCAGCATCCGCGTCGATTCGGAGGGTGCCGGCCGCATGGCCGTGGAACTGCTCGCCACGCTCATGGATCGGGGGAGGCCGGTCCGTCGCAACGGTCCGTCCCGAAAGGGCAAAACGCGGATTCCCACGGTTTTGTACGGCCCGCTTGGCATCGCGCGACGCGGAAGCACGCGACGCGGCGAGCCGGGAACCGACCCGCGCCTCGCGGCGGGGATGGACTTCATCGCGTCGCACTTCGACAACCCGTTCCTCGGGGTCCGCGACGTCGCCGCCGTCATGGGGACGAACGTCCGCCACGCGGCCCGGCTCTTCCTCCCGACCGGCAGGACAATCCGCGAACACGTCGAGGAAAAGCGCCTGGAGCGGGTGCGCCACCTTCTCGAAACGACCGCGCTCCCCCTCGCCGCCATCGCCGAAACGTGCGGCTTCGCCTCGCGGCAGTACCTTTCGCTCGTCTTCCGCCGCCGCACCGGCCAGACGCCCGGCGAGTGGCGCCGCGCAGGGCGCGGCGTCGCATGGGAAAGCGCCGCCCGGCCCGCTTCCCGCGGCAAGACGTGCATGGCATCCGACAATCGGCAATCATGAGCGGCGCGCCATTTCCGTCCGTTGAATGTCGCCGAAAATTACAACGCTTCGACAACCCAACACACCTCTTGCAAAAATTCGCTTGCAAACATGGCGGGAAGTTGGTAGAATGGTTGCAACAATTTCATGGGGAAGTAGCTCAGTTGGTAGAGCATCGCGTTCGCAACGCGGGGGTCGGGAGTCCGAATCTCCTCTTCTCCACCAATCCTTTTCCAGAGACGGCCATCAGGCCGTTTTTTTTTAGGCTCTTCGTGCATGACTGTGGGTGGTGTTTGAACAGCATCTCACGCAAAGTCCGCGAAAGGAATGGCGCTACGCGCAACCACGAAAGCCGG
>JAFWPM010000291.1 GCA_017509565.1 Kiritimatiellia bacterium
CCCGCCGTTCCGGCGGGACACGAAAAGACCGCTGCGCGGTCTGCACGAAAGTCACGGAAATATGACCATCCGAACATCGCTCTTTCAACTTTTCAACCTTGCGTTCCGTGTTCGTGTTAGGCCGAAGGCCGATTTCGTGTCACGCGAAGCGGGGTTTCGTGTCCGCCGGAAGCGGCGGCGATGCGGCGCATCGCAAGGGCATGGGATGGCGGCGGCCATGCTCGCATGGGTCGGCGCAGTCCCTGGCCAGCAGAACCGCCAATTGGCGGTCCGCCGCGACGGTGGCTTTCGTGGTCGCGCGCCAGCGCCTCCCAAAACGGCTCGCCGTGGACGGCTCGCCCCACCTCCGCGATGTGCGCGGCGGCGGGCAAAGCTGTTCAACCACCACCAGCGGTCATGCACGAAGAGCCGGAAGTCACAGCGCCGGAAGTCGGGCGGCGTCCATCCCGCGGAGGAGGATGCGCTTGTGCTTCGAAGTGGCGCCGCCCAGAATTTCCACGGACGACTTCGGGAGGCCAAAGGACTTTGCGAGGGTTTCGACTAGTTCGCGGTTCGCCCGCCCGTCAACTGGGGCGGACTTGATGCGAACCTTAACGGCGTCGTCGCCATAGAGCCCGTCAATTCCCGCCCTTGACGATCTTGGCACGGCCTTGACGTTGACGACTACGCCATCCCGCGTCTGCTCGAACCAGGCCGGCGCTCCGGACTGCGCTACAGGAGCCAAGGCCTTGCCTCCTCGCGCGGGAGCCGCTGCGTCGGGCGCTCCTCAAGCAATTCCGCGCCTTTGAAAATCCTGATGTTGACAAGGCCGTCGCCATTGTCGCTGTAGCCGGCGCAGAGACGCGCCGCGACATCGACGTCGTCGGGCGTGGCGGTGCCGTCAAGAAGGGTCGTAGGGCCTGGCACCCCGATTGGGCGGATGACGAGATACCCGCCATTTTCGGCCATGCCGCGCATTGCCTCGTTCTCTGTAACGTTCCTGCCGACAATTGCCTTGGCGCCGCCGGGGAGAAGGAAGTGGCGCCCGAACTTAAGCAGCCGGACAGCCGTAAGGTCGCGAAGGCGCCCGGCGTTCCTCAGAAGCGCCAGCTTGTTGGAGTAAAGCTTTTCCGTCAGCAGGCACCCGCCGCCGGAGGACGGATAGTCGCTGAGCCCGAAATGCCGGGCAAGGGCCATCTGCTCACGGCGGCTGCGGCCCTCGATTGCCAGGAGACGCCCGCGGTCAACAAGTCCGGCGCGCTCGACATCGGTTTCAGGAAGGAGCTTGGCCGAAAGCGGGCGGACGAGGATGTCGGCGACGCCGCAGTCCTTCGCGACCATTTCAAGCGAACGCCTGTTCTGCGACATCGGGCGCTGGTTGAGGACTTCGCCTGTCGCTACGAAATCCCAGCCGCGGCCGCGTACGATTTCACCGGCGCGCATTATCATGCGGCCATGGCAGTCTATGCACGGGTTCAAGCCGCCGCCGAAGCCGTGCCGCGGATGCTCGACAAGCGAAAGTATGTCCTCCGTGAAGTCAACAACCTCAAGGTCGGCGCCTATGGCCGCCGCGCTTTTGCGCGCCTGCGCCGGAGAAAAGAATGGGCTTGAAAAGGCAATGCAGCGCACGTCGCACCCCTGCTCGCGGAGGACAAGGCATGCCAGCATGCTGTCAAGCCCGCCGGAAAAAAGGACTGCCCCGCGCGAGCGTGGCGGGGCGGACCCGATACCGTCTGATCCCATAGCTTCACCCACAGTAGTATTCCCAGTAGCCCCTGCGCCGCACAATGCGCCTTGCAATCAGATACCCGGTGAGTCCGCCGAGAAGATGGGCCACATAGGCCACATGGCCCATGCTGGACACCATCTCGACGACGTTGAACGCGACAAGCAGGACCGCCATCTGGCGCGCCTCCATCGTGACGGGGAAAACATAGAAAAGGAGCATCGAGATGCGCTGGCGCGGGCACAGGGCCACAAAGGCGCCCATGAGGCCGAAAACGCCGCCGGACGCGCCAACGCAGACATTGTAGCGGAGAATGCCCTGGGATTCGCCCCAGCGCTGCGCAAGGGCCATGCCGAGGCGTCCGCTCTCGGCAATCCAGTACCAGAGGTACGGCTCAACCATGTCGAAGAGCATCCATCCGATTCCGCCAATGGCCGAGGACACGAGAAAGATGCCCCAGAACCGCCTCGTCCCAAGCAGGCGCTCCACAGAATAGCCGAGGAATATCAATGTGAAGAGGTTGAGCAGGAGATGCCAAAGAGAGCCGTGCAGAAAGGCGTAGGTGACAGGCTGCCAGAGGCAGCCGTGCGAGAAATGGGGCCAGAAGATCCCGAAGACGGTTGAAAGTATGGCGTCAAGCCGAACCACCGCCCCGCCAATCCTGACCAGCACGAAGGAGGACAGTGACTGGATGGCGAAAACGGCGACGCAAATGCACGACAGGGCGCGCACCCCGGCGTAATTCGAAAGGACAAGCCCAAGTGTCCCGGGGAGTCCGCGAAAGAAGTTGGCGAAGCGTCCGAACATTGCTACATGGTCGCAGGCGCATCGTCCGCGGACGGCGTGGCGCCAGGCTGGTCGCCGACACCCGCGGC
>JAFWPM010000292.1 GCA_017509565.1 Kiritimatiellia bacterium
AAAATCTGGGAAAAAGACGCCCAAAAAAAAGTCCATGAGACTCCCGTTCCGATGAAAACTCCCCTGAAAGACCGCTCTATGGCTGCCTCACGCATCCATCTGGGATATCTTATCCCAAAAAAAGTGGGATAAGGGTGGCCAATCCGGCTTGTCCCCCAAAACTGGGGGGCAAGCCCGGATTTCTGAAATGTTGCCAATGTGAAAGTGTTTCCAGTTTCCAGTTCCAATTTCCAATTTCCAATTGACAATTAACAACTGGCAACATTGGTACTGGCAACATTGGCACACTGGCAACATTCTTCCCGTATTTGCCCCGCTGGTGCCGTTGTGCTAGAATGGAGAGCCGCAAACCACGATGCGCATGAAGACGGAAAAACAAACGAACACGGCCGACGGGGCGGCGCGCAGGCGCGTCGTCCTCGTCGGCACATACAGGGGCGGCCAGCTGAAATGTTGCCAATGTGAAAATGTTGCCAGTTCCCAATTCCAATTGCCAAATGATGGCAAAATTGACAACTGGCAACATTCGGTAACCATTCGGTGATTCGCGTGTAAACAAGGCAAAGAGAAGCAAACGACATTCGACAGCCGACAACCGACAACCCGCTTTTCAACATTTCAACATTTCAACCACTAAAAGAGGTGCCCAATGCCACTCGACATCAACGCTTTCCGCTCCATCGCGAACCAGAACCCGGACAAGCTCGTCTACGTCCATGGACAATCGCTGAAGACGACCCGGAACCAGGAGCGCCACGGCGCGCACACCTACCGGGCCGCGACGAACGCCTTCCTCAAGGCCTGCACAGACCACTACGGATCGCGGATGGGCGAGGCGATCGTGAAATTCCTCCTGGCCGACATCGAGGGCGGCAAGCCGCTGACGGCCCGCAAGATCAAGGCGCTCGTCGAATTCGCCGACGAGAAGATGGGCAGCGCGGACAAGCTTTCGACGGGCGTCAAGGAGATCGGCCTCTCCGAAATCGGCAAGGACAAGATGCTGCGCGTCGGCTTCCGCCAGTCCACGAAGCTCGCCAAGGCCGACGCCGGGCAGAAGAGCGCCGCCGCCGCGACGCTCGGCGCCTTCAAGTTCGACGCGAACGGCAAGGTGGACATCGAGGCGGTGCTCCGCCACCTCAATACGCTGCACGCCTATATCGACCGCGAAACCGAGGCCCGCGGCTTCTCCGTCGTGCGGCCGGCGACGCCGGTCCGCGATCCCGGCGCGCCGGACGCGCCCGCTCCCGAGGCTCCCGTCGAGCCGCGCTCCCAGGCCGAGATCGAGGGCGCGAAGCTGTTCGAAAAGCATCTCTTCACGGCGATCGACGCGATGGACAACAACGAGCTTTCCGCCGTCTACCAGGGCCTGATCTCGAAGCAGACCGACGGCTTCAAGAAGGAGCTCGCCCGCATCATCAACCATCCCGGCGCCGCCCCGAAGACGGTCGCGCTCGCCGAGAAGGCGTTCGCCGACCTCTCGCGCATCGAGGCGATGGTCGTCTCGGAAATCTCGCGCCGCATGATCCTCGACAAGACGCCGGACGACCAGAAGGCGAACGTCCCGAGCCTGATGGAGCGCTACGCGGGCGAGGGCGCCCCGACGGCGAACCACTACGCGGGCGAGGGCGACATGACGACGACCAACCTCGGCATCATGGCGCGTTCCGCCGCGCAGGGGTCGAACAACGCCAAGACGGCGAACGCCAAGACGGACGGGCTGTTCAAGTCGCACGGCATGGGCGAAGTCGATTCCAAGAAGATCGGCGACACGCTGCGCGCGCAGGAGCTCACGATCAACATGCGCTTCGCCACGTTCATGGGCAGGCGCAAGGACGGTTCGCAGGGAACGCCGCTCCTCAATCAGCACAACCCGCACCTCACGAATGCGTACGAGGCCATGGAGGCGCAGAACATCGACCCCATGGGCGACCAGGATCTCAGGTTCCGCAACCAGGTGGAGAAGAGCTTCTTCCCGGAGTATTCCGCGGAGCCCCTTTCCGGCAAGAGCCGCCCGGTGTACGGCGCGCTCAACACGGCGAAGTACACGGCCGGCGGCGCCGACACCGCCGGCGGCACGTACGGGCACGTCGTCGTCGTCCTCAAGCCGCACGTCAAGCAGAAGTGCACCTACACGCTCGACGACACGTTCTTCGCCGCGCGCGTCTCCATGCCGGAGTCGAAACGCGCGGAGATCGAGGAGAACCTCATCGCCGCCTTCGCGCCGCGCCTGAAGGACCCCGCCGCCGCGCTGGCCGCGCTGCGCGATCCCGAATCCGCCGGCGGCAGGACGCTGACCCGCTTTTCCCAGAGCTTAGGCTCGTCCGCCAACGACATTTCGGCCAGGACCCTCGCACACTACACGCGACCGCTGGCGGATTTCATCTCGACGCTTCTCAAGGATGGCGAAGCGCCGGTCGCGCACGAGGACATCGACGCGCATTTCGTCGCCAAATACATGATCGTCAAGCCGCAGACGACGGTCGCCGACTTCGACCACATCGAGAACCTCTTCGCGCAGTCGACGGACAGCACCGCCGTCGGCATGGGGCTCGCCACGCTCAAGAGCCAGTCGGATCCCAAGACGCCGTTCTCGCTCCAGGGCGTGAGCTACATCGAGGCGCAGTTCCATTCGCCCGTGCTGCTCGACCGCGACGTGGAGGAGATCCGCATCGACACCGCCGAGATGGACGAGTTCTACTCGCGCGAGTTCGACAAGCTCCCGCAGGCAGAGCGGGAGGCGCTGGAGAGCGAGCAATGGGTCGCCGCGCGCATCGAGGCGGCCAAGAACCAGATCAAGGCGGATTCGGCCGGAGCCCCCTACAAGGTGACGTTCTACAACAGCGAGAACGTTGTGGACGCCGAGGCCACGCTCGCGGTCCAGGCGCTGGGGGAAATCTCCCTGGAGACCGCCTCCCGCCTCAAGGACGACCTTGCCGCATTCGCCAACTCCTACCTCAACGAGCATCGCGCCGAATTGATGGACGACATACTGAAGGCCGTTTCCGTCAAGATTGAAAAGGGCCGCATATTCGATCTTTGCGGGCGCAACCTCGAACGCATCCCGGACTGGCTCCAGGCCGTCATCGACGCGGACTTGCAGAAGGCCGTCTCCACATACGGAACCGATCCGATGGTTCTGTCCGAGAAGCACATCCGCTCCAATCTCAGGCAGAAGGTGGTGGACGTCCTCTCCGTCGTGATGAGAGCGATGAGCGCCATGGATGCAAGCGGAATCACGGACGCCGCGGAGCGCGAAGCCGTGCTGAAGGAGATGCTCCGTCTTAACACATCGCGGGATGGAACCGCCGCCGAGAAATTCGTCGAGCTCCACGTCGCCGGGAAAAAGGCGCTCGCCGACGTGAACGCCCTCGCGCGCGAGACTCTGGAAAAGGACGTCGAGGGCGGCGCGCAGATGCTGAAGAACGCCTTCGCCGGCCAGCCCCCGCTGGCGGGCGTGGCGCTCGACGTCGTCACCGCGTCGATCCGGAAGGAGCTTTCGCTGATCAAGAGCGCGCTCGCCGCCGGAAAGGTTCCCACCGCCCAGAGGAATGCCGAGGGGTTCGCCAAGCGCCTGCGCGAAAATGCCGTCAAGCCGTTCCTCGAGAAGAAGGCCCGCATCATGCAGTCGCAGGTCTTCATGAAGTTCCCCACGGACGACGAGCGCAAG
This sequence comes from Kiritimatiellia bacterium, assembly GCA_017509565.1. Taxonomy (GTDB): domain Bacteria; phylum Verrucomicrobiota; class Kiritimatiellia; order RFP12; family JAAYLN01; genus RGIG5952. Next base: position 3,668 of record JAFWPM010000292.1, read on the forward strand.
GCGTTCCTCAAGTGGGCGACGAGCGCGGGCCAGCTCAAGACGTCGGCCCAGTTCGAAGGCGTGTACGAGGGCAGCAACCTCCTCACCGACGCGTTGGAGGCGAAGATCAAGTCGGGCGCGCCGCTCGGCGCGCAGGACCTCGTCGACTGCTACAAGGCGTTCTTCCCCACGTGCTACGACTACATGGAAGAGGACTCCAAGCAGCACAACGAATACGGTCCGGACGACCGCCAGTGCTTCGTCGGGCGCATCACCTCCGTCGCCCTGAGCCGCCTCGCCCTGCGCGTCGGCCAGGAGGGCCTCGCCAAGATCGCCGCCGTGCTGGACTCGCCCGAGGGCCGCTGGTTCCACAACGCCATCCTGCGCGGGCAGTCCTTCGATAACTCGCGCGTCGAGCGCGACGGGACGCTGGAGACGGCGGGCGCCTTCATGGAGGTCCTGCTCGCCAACCTGACCAAGGACTACGGCCTCACGATCCACCAGACGAGCGACACGGGCAACGTGGACTATCGCATCGTGCCGCCGTTCGCCCGCGCCTTCCTCGCGCAGATCAATCCGCGCGAGGCGCAGGAGGCCGAGGCCCGCTATCCCTACGACCCCGCCTCCTCCGGCGCGCGCCGGCTCGCGAACGTCCCCGCGCCCGTCAACCCCGCCGCGCTGCCGCAGGACAAGGCCGGACGCAAGGCGTTCCTCGTCGACCGGATGCTCCCCATCTACCACGCCCACGAGAAGGGCTTCGACTACGGATACAACTACCACGGCCGCACCCACGCCACGCGCTCGTTCGTCTTCTCCATCGCGATGGGCAATATCCTCAAGGAGAAGGGCGTAGCGCTCGACATGAACGCCGTCGCGCTCGCCACGGCCGGACACGACACCGGCCGCCAGAAGAACGGAAGGGACACCGAAGCGTCGGAGAAGCGCTCCGCCGACACCGTCGTCGCCGCCGTGAACGAGGCGTATCCCGGCGCGGCCGGTCCCGGCTGGACGGCGCAGGTCGAAGCCAACATCACCACGAAGACCGCCGAGCAGGAGACGATCGAGGGCTACCTCTTCAAGTGCGCCGACTCGCTCGACTACTCCCGCATCGACGACCTCGACGAGCAGTACTTCCCGTTCCTCAAGGAGAACATCGCGACGAACGACGGGCTCGTCATAGACGCCGACCCCGGACTCCGGCGGAAGCTCATGAAGGAGGCGAAGCTCCTCTCCGACCTCACCGACGCCGGATCAGCCCGCCACGCGGAACTCAAGCAGATGGAGGCCAAGCTGGTCCAGCTCAACGAGCTCGGCGCGCCGGACAACGCGATCCAGGCCATGCAGGACATCCGGGACCAGGTCGTGAACGACGTCCGCCAGCAGGAGATCCAGCAGACCGATACGATGACCGACGAGCAGATCGTCGAGATGGTCGAGAACGCGATCCGCTCCCGTCCGAACGACTTCCCGCTCCTCACCAAGTACTACCTCAACGCCGAATAGATGGTATGATGGCTGGGATGCAAATCCAGCATGAAGATGGAACAGATGGGAAACTTCAAGACAATCGACGAGGTGCGGGCGTATTTTTCCGGCGACAGGTTCGCCACCGAAAACGGAATGACGCTTGACGAATGCGACGGGAACCACGCCGTCACGAGCCTGGCGCTGGACGCGCGGCACCGGAACGCGCTGGGCGGAGTGATGGGGGGGGATCTTCACCCTCGCAGACTTCGCGTTCGCCGCGCTGACTAACGACCGGGAGCGCACTGTCGTCGCCCAGCAGGTAAGCGTCAACTTCCTCGCGGCGGCCAAGGGCGAGCGGCTGATCGCCACGGCGCGGTACAAGAAGGACGGACGCGCCTCGTGCGTGGTGAACGTGGACGTGGCCGACGACACGGGGCGCGAGATCGCGCAGTTCGTCGGCACGGGATTCAAACTGAAGTGACCGCGGCCTGCTGCGAAATGTCATTCGCCTTCGGGTGAAAACACGTGGCCACGGGCGATTTGCCAGCCCGCCGAGGCCGGAAATGTGATAAAATAACTTCGTTTTCAAGTATGTGGCGTGTAGCATGGCGGCGGGTCGCATGTTGACAAGGCGGAACACCCTTAACGGCGAAAAGCCCGTCGTCACCGACGTCAGGATATCGCAGTCGTTCTCTGAAAACATCTAGAAACAAGGAGCAATTATGGACGCAAAGGAACTCATGGCCGATATCGCCAAGCGCATCGGGCTCGAATATGACGGAGGCGACACCTTCTCGTTCGAGGCGGACGGCCTGGCCGTGGCGATCAGCGACCTGCCCGATATCGACGCGGTCGCGCTGACGGGCGACATCGGCGAACCGCCGCCGGAACACCTGGAGGGGCTATACAAGACGCTTCTCGGCGCGAACCACTTCTTCGGGGGAACGGGCGGCGCGACAATCTCGCTCGATCCCGACACCGGGCGCATCGCTCTCTGCCGTGCCCTGCCGCTCGCGACACTCGACGGTGAAAAGTTCTACGCTGAGGTGGAGCGCTTCGTGAACACGGTCGAGACGTGGGCGAAAGTCGTCGTCGACTACCGCGGCGCGGCGACGATGGCGCCGGCCGAATCTGACGGGGACGCCTCTCCTGCGTTGACCGCAGGCGGCTTCATGCAGGTCTAGCGCGGGGACAAGCCTGGCGGCGGCTTTACGTAGGCCGGAGGTTAGCTGGCTGACGGCCTGAAACCTTTTCTCCGTCTCGGGGCGGACGGCGAGCTGCCGCCCGAGACGCTGCGCGAGGCGCTCCATGCGCCTGCCACGGAACAGGCTGCAGGCGGAAGCGCTGGGGCCAGGCCGATTCAGGGCCAGTCATTTCGTCCGCAACACGCGAAATCCCAGACATGAAAGCTTCTCCCATCCCCTCGTCACCAGCCATCCGCAACCAGGCACTCGCCGTTGCCGCGTTGTTGCTTGCCGCAGGCATTGCCGCCGCCGCGGCATACGCCGCCATGCTCGAAGGGTGCGCCCCGGGCATGACGCCGCCCCGCCCCTTCGTCGCGAACCGCCCCTTCATCTTTTTGATACGCGAGGCCCGCTCTGGCCTCATTCTCTTCATGGGACGCGTCGCGAAGCCAACCCCGCCGGCCAGCGGGACGCACGCAAATAACGGCACCGCGGCAACTCCACCACTTCCACCCAATAACGCTTAACCCAATGGCAACAGGAATAACTACCATGAACAAGACTAAACAGACTGGACTGGTCATCGCTTCAATGTCACTCGCCGCAACGGCCGCGTTCGCGACCGACGGCCGGTACCGCGAATATGTCGTGGGCGAACGCGCCGGCGGCATGGGCGGCGCCGCCATCGCCGTCGCTTCCGATGTCGACGCGGTGTTCTACAACCCGGCTGGGCTGGCGCACTCCCACGGTGACAGCATCTCCCTTTCCGCAAACCTCTACGGCGTGCAGAACTACAAGACGAAGGGCGGACTTGACTGGGGCGGCGATGACAAGAGCGACTCCTTTGTTACGATCCCCGGCGCTATGGGCGGCATCTCGCGCCTTTCCGACGAGTGGGTCGCTGGCTTTGGCGCCTTTGCGCCGAAGCAGGAGAAGCGCCATCTGATCGCCACAGATTCGCAGCGCAGGAACTTCACGCACGGCGACTACAACGACCAGACACTCTGGATCGGCCCGGCAATCGCCTGGTCGCCCAAGGATTCCCGCTTCTCCCTCGGCGCAGGGCTCTTCGCCGTCTACCGCGACTTCAGCTTGTCGCAGAGCGCCTTCAAGGGCGGACTCTACACCATGAACGGCGCCCTCGACATGAAGGCGCTCGGCGTCCTCGCCAGCGTCGGCGCGCAGGTTGACCTCGGCGACGGCTGGAGCGCGGGCGTCAGCGTGCAGTCGCCCAACGTCCGGGTCTGGGACGAGGGAACGCTCAGCATGAACATGGCCGCCGACGGCAACGACTACCTCGACGTTGGCTACTACTCGCGCGACGTCCGCGTCGACAACTACATCCCCTGGCAGTTCGCGGCCGGCATCGGCCGGACGGAGCCCGGCCTGTGGGGCTTCGCGCTCGACGCAATCTACCACCCATCCAAGGACTTCGACCTCATGCGCTGGGACATAGGCGGTGAAAGGGTCGCGCAATCAATCCACCTGCACTCCGTCCTCGACGTCAGCCTTGGCGGCGAATACATCGTCGCGAAGCGCTACCCGATTCGCGCCGGCGCCTACACCGCATTTTCCGCGATTCGCGTCCCGGACGATCCCAACAACACCGACTTCATCACCACGGACGTCGACATGTACGGCCTCACGTTCAGCGTTGGCCGCCGCACCAATCTCATGAGCATCAACGTCGGCATCGACTACGCCTTCGGCAGCGGCCACGACCTGTCCGACAACTCGTTCGGATACAGCAAGGTCCGCACCGACTGCGACCGCTCCGTCACCATGGTCACGGTAAGTACGACATACTACTTCTAAAACGCCCAACTCAAGCCCGTCGCCCACGGCGACGGCCGCGCGGAAGCCCGCACGGCGCGGGGCATGTGCTCCGCAGGCCGGGGAGGCCATGCCCCCCGGCCTGCGCCATTTCATCCCCGGCCTCATTCGCCGACCTTCGATGGCGCAACTGACATGCCCTGGAAATGGTATACTGTATAGCGTCAATTTTCACATTCAGCAAACCTCTAGACCAGAAATGAAGCACGATACATCACTTCTCCATCTTTCACATGTCCACCGCGGCGGCGGCAAGTTCGAACGCCCCGACAACACCCTTGAAACCTTCCGCTGGTGCTGGGAGAACGGCTCCGCCCTCGAATGCGACTGCCGCCGGACCAGGGACGGCGTCGGCATCATGCTCCACGACGCCACCCTCCGTCGCACGGCGCGCGGAATACCCGAATCGCTCAAGGATACCGACGTCAGTTCCAGCCTGACCTTCGACGAGATAAAGGACATCGACGTCGGCTCCTACCTCTCCCCGGACTTCTCCAACCACCGCATCCCGTCGATTGAGGCTGTGTTCAACGAGATGCGCCGCGACCCGAAGTGGCTCTGCTTCGTCGACGAGAAGGGCGCCGGAACCGAATACATCGCCCGCAAGGCCCGCGAGGCCGGCGTCTTCGACCAGGTGTACTACTCCGGATGCGTCTACCAGAACGCAATCAACTGGACGAACGAAAACCCCGGCGGGCGCACGATGCTCTGGATAGGCACGTGGCCCGTCCCGGCGCCCGAGCACAACGAGGCCGACCAGAAGCGCTTCCGCGCCCACTTCGAGAGCAAGATGGAGGAAATCCGCGCCGGCGGCTTCAAGTCCATCTCCGTCGTCTCGCTCCACTCCTACTACAACCCCAAGGCCGACGACCCCTTCGTCCCCGGCACCGAATACCTCAAGGGCATCATCGAAGAGTTCCACTCCCACGGAATCCCCGTCTGCTCGATCCCCTTCGCGGGCGGCGATGAGGAGGAGGTCTATTTCAAGCTCTTCGAACTTGGCTGCGACGGCTTCTCCAGCGACTATCCGAGCGTGATGTTCTCCGTAATCCACAAACTCCGCGACGGCAAAACTTGCTAGAAAGGAAACTGGGAAATGGCAGGCAGGAAGTCATTCGCGTTCATTGCGGCGTCCTTCGCCGCGTTCGCGTGCGGGGCTGTGACGCTCCCCCACATCTTCGGCGACGGCATGGTCCTCCAGCGCGGACAGCGAGTCCCGGTCTGGGGCAGTGGGGCCCCGGGCGAAAGGGTCACCGTCTCCTTCGCCGGGCAGGACCTCTCGACGACGGCCGGCGCGGATGGCAAGTGGCGCGTAGACCTGGCCCCGCTAGCCGCGAATGCCGAGGGCGCCGAGTTCCGGGTCAGCGGTGACAACGAGATAGTCCTTGCCAATGTCGTCGTGGGCGAAGTGTGGTTCTGCTCCGGGCAGAGCAACATGGAATACACGATGAGCGCCAGGCGCATGGTCAAGGACTGGGAGCGCGAAGTCGCCGCCGCGAACTGGCCGCTGATCCGGCATTTCCACGTCGCGCACAATGTCGCCACCACGCCGCAGGACGACGTGCAGGCAAAGTGGGAGGCGACGACTCCTAAAACCATCCCGCCGCAGAGCGCCGTCGCGTTCTTCTTCGGGGAAACGCTCCACCGGGAGCTTGGCGTCCCGGTTGGGCTGATCAACGCCTCATGGGGCGGCACCCGCATAGAGCCGTGGACGCCCGCCGGCCACGCCGACGACCTCTGGCTGATGCAGAACATCCGCAAATGGGACCGCCCCCACGACGTCCCGACCGTCCTCTGGAACGGCATGGTCTCGGGGCTTGTCCCATATGCGATCAAGGGGGCGATCTGGTACCAGGGCTGCGCCAACCGGAGCGACGGCGCCGCCTACCTCCCCAAAACCGTTTCGCTCGTTCGCGGCTGGCGCCGCGAATGGGGGCAGGGCGATTTCCCGTACTTCCTCGTCCAGCTGGCCCCATACTCCTATGGCAACCCGAAGGACACCTCGCTGCCCGTGCTCCAGGAGACGCAGGCCAAGGTGCCCGAAGCCGTCCCGAACAGCGGCTACACGGTAATCAACGACGTCGGCGACGTCAACGACATCCACCCCACCGACAAGCGCACGGTTGGAATGCGCCTGGCCGACCAGGTCCTCGACCGCGTCTACGGGAAGTTTGTCCGCCCGTGGCGGACGCCCGTGGCGACCGGCATCAGCATCGAGGGCGCAACCGTCCGCGTGTCGTTCAAGGATGCCGACGGCCTGAAGACGCGCGACGGCCTCGCGCCCACGGAGTTTGAAATCCGCGACATAATCAAAGGCTGGATCCCCGCCGATGCAAAAATCGAAGGCACCGATGTCATTCTGTCCGCAGACGGGGCCACGGCCCCACTTGGTGTGCGCTTCGCCGGCCACAATGGCTCGACGCCCAACCTGGTCAATGGCAACGGGCTGCCTGCCGGCCCCTTCCGGTTTGGCAAGCCATGCCCGCTCGGGGCCGCCGAGGCCGTCCCGGACGCGAATGGCATGACCTGCGTCCAGCGCTACGACATCCCCGCAAAGTGCGACCTTCGCAAGGCCGTCCCAAAGACTCTCGCCTCCGTCGAGGGCGTGACGCGCGTAGGCTACCTCCTTGAACTCCAGAAAAAGGATGGCGACACGGAATACGCCTACGCCGAGATGGACGCGTTCGACGCGAAGAGCGATTCGCTTGTCCTGCGCGGGCCGGAGCGCATGCCCGACGTCCGCGCGGCCGTCACCGGCTTGAAGGTCTGGACGAACGCGGGGCGGATTTCCTCCGGGGATGTCGCATCCGGCTTCGTGGAATTCTACGGCAGCAACTACTCGCCGGCGTGCATGCCGGAGCCGTCCGTCGGCGACAAGGGCAAATACGACATCAACGACACCCCGCATCCGGAAGCCACCGACTCCAACGGCTACGGGTGCCTGCAGGTGCACGACGTGTCCAGGAAGACCACGGTCCTGGCGTTCAACCACTTCAACAACGACACCGTTTTCTGCGACCTGGGATTCGGCAACAGCGGCGCGGAGCATCCGGACTGGACATTCGCCCGCAACGGCGGCGACTACGCCGCCCGCCGCATTTCCGTCTGGGTCAGGCAATAGACTCCCCCTTTCAACCTTCAACCTTCAACCCTTCAACTTATAAAATGTCAGAGGCAATGATTGCGCGCGCGCTTGGCCGCGCCACGGATACTAAGTCATGCACCATCGGCGAGGGCGTCCTCGGCCGCGCCCTCGCGCTTTTCCGCGAAAACTTCCCCGGGGCGAAGTCGGCGATAGTCGTATGCGACCCCAGGACGCGCGCGGTCGCAGGCGAGAAGGTCGAGGCGCTTCTCCGCGACGGCGGGCTGGAGGTTTCCGAATATGTCGTCGAGCCTTCCGGCAAGACATTCCACGCCGACTACCATTACGCCGCCGAAGTCCGCGACGCTATAAAGGCCGTCGGCGCCGGCGTGATTCCCGTGGCCGTTGGCAGCGGCGTGATCAACGACCTCGTTAAGCGCGCCTCCGGTGAAGTCGGGGTGCCGTACATGACCGTCGCGACGGCCGCAAGCGTCGATGGCTATTCCAGTTTCGGCGCGGCGCTCCGCAGCCCCGAGGGCGCCAAGCAGACATACGCCTGCCCGGCGCCGCGCGTCGTCCTCGCCGACCTCGATGTCATGCGTACGGCGCCTGACTGGATGGCCGCCAGCGGCTTCGCCGACCTGATGGCCAAGGTACCCGCCGGCGCCGACTGGATTCTCGCCGCCGAACTCGGCGCCGCGGAATGGCACGCCGAGGGCTGGCGCACCGTCCAGGAGGGCCTCAAGGAGGCCATTGGCGACCCGGAGGGCGTTGCCGCGAAGAGGACGGAGCCGCTCACCCGCTTCGTCGAGGGCCTGATGCTTGGCGGCTTCGCCATGCAGGACATGCAGAGTTCCCGCCCCGCCTCCGGTGCGGAGCACCTGTTCAGCCACCTGCTTGAAATGCGCGACCACACCTACAAGGGTGAAATCGTTCCCCACGGAATCCAAGTTGGCGTGTTCACGCTGTTCATGAGCCGCATCTACGAGGAAATCCTCGCGTTCGACTACACGAAGCTCGACGTCGACGCCTGCCTTGCCCGCTGGCTCCCGCTTGAGGAGCAGGAGAAGGTCGCGTCGCAGGTCTTCGCCGGCACGAAGTTCCCCGATCTCGGTGTCAAGGCCGTCCGCGCGAAATACATCGACCGCGAAGCCATGCGCCGGCGCCTGGAGGATCTCCGCGCCCGCTGGCCGCAGATCCGCGCGCGTCTCGCGGCGCAGCTGCTCCCGGCGGCGGAAATCGAGCGCAGGCTCCGCGTCGTCGGCGCCCCCGCTTATCCTGAGGAAATCGGCTCAACCCGCGAGGCCACCCTTGCGGACGCCCGCCGCACAATCTACATGCGCGACCGCTACATGGCCCTCGACCTGCTGGCGGTAACTGGGCAGCTCGACGAATTCGCCGCCCGCGTGCTAGGGGTCCAGCGGGCGTAATGTCAAGCCACCCGGCTATTTTCAGCCGCACCGAGCTGATGCTCGGTTCCCGGACGCTCGACGCCATATCGGGCGCCCGGGTTGCCATATTCGGCCTCGGCGGCGTCGGCAGCTGGTGCGCCGAGTCGCTGGCGCGGACTGGCGTGGGCCGTCTCATGCTCGTGGATTCGGACAGGGTCGGCGTGACGAATGTCAACCGTCAGCTGATGGCTACCACCGGCACGGTTGGCCAGCTCAAGGTCGATGTCCTCGCCGCGCGTTTTCGCGAGATCAACCCGGCAGTCGAACTCGACGTCCGCCCGGCCGTCTACTGCGCCGCGACTGCCAGCGGCTTCGACCTTTCGGAATGGGATTACGTTGTTGACGCGATAGACTCGCTGGAGAACAAGGCGCTGCTCATCCGCAATGCGCTGTCGATCCCGTCCGTCACGCTTTTCGCGTCGATGGGCGCGGCGCTGAAGATGGATCCGTTCCAGATCCGGCACAGCGAGTTCTCCAAAGTCGAGGGCGACCCACTCGCACGCGCCCTGCGCCAGAAGCTGCGCAGGACGGGTGGTATTCCGGAGCGCCCCTTTGAGTGCGTCTGGTCGCCGGAGCGGCGGGAGAACTTGGGCAATGCGGCGTCCGTGGACGGCGCAGGCCAAGGCGCAAATGTGGCAGGGCAGGGCAGTCCCGCGCCGGCTGGGCTGGGGTGGGACTCGCTGAAGGCCAGGATCAACGGCACGGTCGCCCACACCACGGCGGCCTTCGGCTTTGCCCTTGCGGCCCTTGTGGTTTCCGACATTGAACGCCATGTAGGGCAGGCCAGTGTCCAGCGTGCTGATTCTTAGCCACAAGCGTCGCAGTTAGGGGCAACGCGGAGTCGCCCGTGTTTTGGGACAGGATTGATGAAATCCTGAAAATCTTGTTGATCCTGTCTAAAGACTCCGACTTTCTCCCTTCTCCCTTTGACCTTTGACTTTTTTTTCTAACGCAGAGGGGCAAAGGCGCAGAGGTCGTTTGGACAGGATTGACAGGATGGACAGGATTGGAGGCGCCAAAGGTTAGCCGCAAAGAACGCAAAGAACGCAAAGCGCTTCCCGTGCATTCCGCGGTTCCGCAAATGTGGCGGCAGTGTGTCGCGCCCTGAAACCGTCCCGGTTTCCGGACAAGGATGCCTCCAGCCCCGCGCACTTCGCGTTCGCTTGTGCGCGAGGCTGAAAATAACAACTTAAGGGAGACACCCTTCTATAAGGTTTCCGCGGACTTCGTAGCGGAAACACTCCGACATTCGACAGCCGACAACGCAGCCGACCTTCAACCTTTAGACCTTCGACCTTTGGCGGTTTTTTTAACGCAGAGAGGCAAAGGCGCAGAGGGGCGGCGTGGCAGGCATTCAGTCCCTGCGGCCCTGGATTTCGGTGAATTCGCCGAAAGCGCGGCGCGAGAGCGCAATGACCGGCGGGGCCTGGAGGCGCTTGGCCACGGCCAGGCCGCGGTAGAGGCGCCACCACCTGCGGACGTCCGCCTCGAAGTCGCCCTGCGTTGGGAAGAGCGCCTTCAGGTCGCCATCGTAGCCGATGCGCCGGGGCAGGGAACCGTCGCCGTAGAACCGGATGCAGTCGGCTGGGGTGAAGTCGTCCTCGACCCAGGCGCGGAAAAGCTTGTCGTGGTAAGGGTAGTCGAGCGGGTCGCCGAGACCGCGTTCGACATCCTGCGCCGCGCTGAGTTCGGCAGACGGCTTGATGGAGAAAATTCCCTCGGGGATGGCCTGGCACCGGAGAATTTCGTCGTTCAGGAAGCGGCCGAGCGCGTAGACTTCGCCCTTCCAGAGGTCGCCGAGGCATGAAAGCCAGCCGAAGATGTCGCCGTGGAGCGTCCCGTAGCCGATGGTGGCCTCGGCCTTGTTCGCATTGCAGCTGACGACGCCGCCGAGGGCTGACGCGGCGGCCGCGAGGACGCGCGACCCGCGGTCGCGGGCCTGGACGTTCTCGATGGCGAACGGCGAGAGTTCCCAGGCGCCGGCGATGCCGCCGCCGGGGCCTTCGCTGCGGAGTTCGGCGAACTGGCGGCAAGTGAGGTCGACGGCTTCGCCGATGGGGATTTCGGCGAAGCGGCATCCGAGGTTTTCGGCGAGTTCGCGCGCAAGGCGCCTGGTCGTCTGTGATGTGAAGGGGCCCGGCATCGCGAGGAGGAGGATGTCCTCCGGCGGAAGGAGGCTGGCGTAGAGGGCCGAGGCGACGGCGGAGTCGATTCCGCCGGAAATGCCGATGGCCACGCGCGAGATTGAAAGGCGCGCCATGAAGGCCCGCAGGCCGAAGCGGAGCGCGCGGGCCTTGTCGGCGAAGGTGTCCTCCATCGGCGCAGGGGGCGGCAGGCCGGCGCCGCTGATGTCAACCACCGCATAGCCTTCCTCGAAGCGCGGGAGAACCTGCCTGAATGTGCCGTCCGGCAGGAAAACGCCGCTCAGGCCATTGAAGACTCGGATGGCCTTCCCGCCGTCGCGGACGCCGGAAGTGCCGGCGAGAACTACGGGGCGCCCCGTCGCGGTGGCCTGGCGCGAGAAGCGCGCGAGGGTGGCGGCGGCGTCGCCGTTGAAAACGGAGTCGTCGGTCGCGACGGTCACGGAGGCGTTGTCAACAAGCCCGGACTCGCCGCCGATTGCGACGATGTCGGCGCCGTCGGCCCTGGCCCTGGCCACGGCGTCGGCGCGCCCGGCCTCGATGGCGGCTGGGTCTGTTTGGTCGCTTGCGATCTGGGCGATGGCGATTCTGGCGGATCCGCCGTTCGGGTTGAGGCTCTTGATCATGGCTGGTGAATGGGCGCTTATGATGGGTGGCGGGGGCGGCGCTAGCGGCGCACGAGGCCGCGGCGCACGAGTTCCTCGGCGATTTCCACGGCGTTGAGGGCCGCACCGCGCAGGAGCTGGTCGCCGGAGACGAACATGTCGAGCCCGCGTTTGTCGTCGCGCGAAATGTCCTGGCGGATGCGGCCGACGAGGACGTCGTACTTGGCCGTCGCGTCGATGGGCATCGGGTACTTGCCGTTGAGCGGGTCGTCCACGACGCGGACGCCCTCGCTGCGGGAGAGAATCTCGCGGGCCTCGTCAGGCGTGATCTCCTCCTCGAATTCGAGGTTGAGCGATTCGGAGTGGGCGCGCGGGACGGGGATGCGGACGGACGTGCAGGAGATGCCGAGGTCGGGGGCGTGGAGCATCTTGCGCGCCTCGTTGCGCATCTTGAGTTCCTCAAGGGTGTACCAGTTCGTTTCATCGAACTTGTCGATGTGCGGGATGATGTTCCCCGCCAGCTGGTATTTGAAGGCCGAGACGACAGGCTCGCGGCCTTCGGCGAGGGCCTTCGTCTGGTCGGCGAGTTCCTGCATGCCCTTGGCGCCGGCGCCGGAGGCCGCCTGGTAGGTTGATGCGATGAGGCGGCGGAGCCGCCTGGCCTTGTGGAGCGGCGCGACGGCCTCAAGCATGATGGCGGTCGTGCAGTTCGGGTTCGCGATGACGCCCTTGTGCCATTCGAGGTCCTCTGGGTTGACCTGGGGGACGACCAGCGGGACGTCGGGGTCCTGGCGGAAGGCCCGGGAGTTGTCGATCATGACCGCGCCGGCCGCCACGACCGCGTCGCGGAAGGCGACGGAGGCGTCCGTGCCGCCGGCGAACAGGGCGATGTCGAATCCCCTGAAGCATTCTGGAGTCGCGGGAAGGACGTGGAAATCCTCGCCGGCTATCGTCTCGGTGCGTTCGCGTGAGGCGAAGACCTGAAGCCTTCCGAGGGGAAAGTTGCGGTCGCGGAGGACGCGGACCATTTCGGCGCCGACGGCGCCTACTCCGACAAGGGCGACATTGTATTTGTCCATGGGTGGGTATCCTTCTTGAAACTGGGCGCTGGTTCAAATCGAGCCGATGGCTTGCGCCACCGGCTCATTGCGTTTAGGATGATGTGCCAGGGCGGCTATGCGTTCTCCGCGGGCTTGCCTATCCATTCGCGCACGGCGTCGGGCAGCGGGGCGATGGCCGTGATGGTGATTTCCTCCTCGCCGACGGCGGACGGGATCGATATCTTCTCGCCGACCTTGTGGCCGATGAGGGTCTTCGCGAGCTTGGAGCCGGACGGGAGGATGTGGAGCGAGTCGTCGTTGTCCCACTCGCCGAGGATCGAGTAGGCGACGGAGGAGCCGTCGGCGCGCGCGACGGTGACGGTCGTGGCAATCTCGACAGCCTCGCACGTCGGCTTGAACTCGGAGAAGTCCGTGCCGTGCATCTGCTCGATTTCGACGCTCCAGGCCTCGCGGCGGGCAAGGAGGATGCGCTGCTGGTCCTTGGCGTACTGGTATTCGGCGTTCTCGCGCAAGTCGCCGAGCGAGCGCGCGTAGGAAATGTCCTGGGTGTTCTTCGGGATCTCCACGTTGACCAGCTTTTGGAATTCCTCGTTGCGGATCTTGAGGGAGCGCCAGGATGTGTAGCGGACCTGGACCTGCTCGGGCGTCCTGTCGAACGCGGAGACGCGCTTGGCGGCGAGTGCCGGGTTGATGGCGATCATCGTTTCGACGAGCATGCGCTGGTAGCGTGGCTCGGCGACGGCCGAGTTGGACTGGAGGCGCATGAAAAGGGCTTCCTGCTGAAGCGGCTCAAGCTGACTGAACACGCCGGCGAACCATGAGCCCTGGCCGGGGGCCTTCTCGCCATCGTCCTGCTTTTTGGACTTTTTGGCCTTGCCCTGCTTGATGAAGTCGCCGACATAGAGGTCCTTGATCGCGTTCTTCATCTGGAGGTCCTCGCCCTTTGCGGCCTGGTCCTCGCAGATGGCGATGGCGTGGTCGAGAAGCTCGTAGAGCGACGGGAGCTTCCAGTCGCGCATGTCCTCCCACTTGTTCTCGCGGAGGGCCCACACGACGAGGGTGTAGGGGGCGTCCGGGGAGGATAGGAGGTTGCGGACGCGGTCCTGGAGTGCGGGCAGGAAGGCGGAGGCGTTGGGCTTGGCGGCGTCGTCAGCGTTCCCGGCGTCCGGGCGGACGGCGCGGCCCTTGCTCCAGAAGGTCGCCATCAGCTGCTTGAGCAGGGCGTATCCCATGTGGGGGATGCGGTTGAAGAGGGTGCCGATTGCGTCGGGCCTTGTGTCGACGATGAACTGGACCATCTCCTTTGCCTCGCCGACAGGGAGCCGGTCGCCGGCCTCCATGAAGCGGTCGTCGTCGAGTAGGAGCCCGGCGAGTTCCTCGCGGGAGGTCTCGACGCCCAGGCGCTGCGCCATAAGCACGAGGCGGGTGAACATCGGCGGCGGGAAGAGGAAGGCGCCCTTGATCGCGAAGGAGAGGCGGTCGCTGAGGATTTTTGTCTCGGCGTCGGTCCTGGGCTGTTTGCCGGGGGCCTTCTCGTATTCGGCGATGGTGTCGAAGATTTCAGGGATGACCCTCATCTGGGCGAGCTTGGCGAACCAGGCGTCGCCGTATGTGTATGCGCTTCCGTCCTCGCTGATGGTGAGCGGGTCGGAGCGCTTGGAGGGGACGATGACGTCCTTGCATTTGTGGAGGCCCGAGCGCGCCTTTGTCCAGAAGGCCCGCCAGCCATTCTCGTCCACGATGCCGTAGTTGGCGAAGAGCATCTGGAGGCGCCCGATGGAGGACGGGCCGAAGCTCTTCAGCGCGGCGCGGATGACCTCCTCGGGCTTGTCCTTGAGCATTGCCGCGAAGGCGGCCGGGTCGCGATGGCGCATGGCGAGGACATGGTCGTCGGCCACGGGGCGGAGGGCCTCGGCCGCGTGTTCGATAGTCATCGAGTGGCCAGGCTTGGCGTCGAAGTCTATCGCGACGCGCAGCTCGAAGAAGTCGATGCCCTTGATTTCGCCAAGACCCCAGGTCTTGTCGAAGTAGACGTTGCCGGTGGCGAACGAGCGGAGGACGGCCAGGCGGCGGAGCGATTCGGTGGGCTTGACCTTGCCGAACTTGACGCTGTCGACGAACTTGTGGAAGTTGCGGTCGGGCGAGAGGGCCTTGAAGAACTGCGGCATCGCCTGCCCGAGGGCTGGCGCGTCCTTGCTCCATTCGGCCTTCTTCGTGAGGAGCGCGATTAGGTTGTCGATGTCCTTGGCCGCGACCAGCTTTTCCTGGAGCGCGGTTGCGAGCTTGTCGGCGTTGTACGGCTTGACGTCGTGGGCTTCGTCGAGGAGTGCGAGCATGGCGGCGCAGTCGGCCGTGGAGCGTCCGAGCGCCTCGTTGAATTCGGTTTCGATGGTCTTGATGTCTCTGGCGGCTTTCTCTTCCATTGTGGCTACCGGTTCCTTCCTGGATACATGCACAAATGAGTATGCGACTTAGGGCAATTAGAATAGCAAATTTCGCTCCAAAAGGCAATTTCAGAGCGAAAACCCGCTTGCGGGCATGCGCTACAGGTCCTTGCCG
>JAFWPM010000293.1 GCA_017509565.1 Kiritimatiellia bacterium
AGCACGGGACAGCATCCCGGATCCTGTTCGCCCCGGATCGGCGATTGCCGTGGCGGATGCGCTTTGACGGGTGTTTCCGAAACCACCGCGCCACCGTCGAGACGCTCGCCGAGAGGAGCTTGCCGCGCACCTCGCCGTCAAGTGGCCCCTTCAGCGCCTCCCAGTCGGCGACTAGCCGCGGCAGCATCGCGACGAAGTACGGGGCGCATGGGTCGGCCGCAAGCCGCCGCAGCTTCAGCGCCATCCGCTCAACCTCCTTGCCGTATGTGCGCCCACGCCCTCGTGGAGGCTTGAACTCCCTTTGCCCGTTGAGCAGCTTGATCAGATATTTGCGCTCGAATCCAAATGCCTCCGACAGGCGCGTTAGGAACCGTCCCTTGCTTCCCTTGCCTTTCAACCGCCCGTAGCGGTTGCGGTAATCTGTCAGCTTGTCCTTGAATGACATCTCTGCTTTCATCCTTCCATGATAACCCATCGGTGTCCTGGCTTTTGAACAACTGGGTCTCGTTTGTTTTAGCTTCGGTGTCTTTTATTATGAACAACTGCGGCGCCAGCTGGCCGTATTGCCCCTTTTTCGCAGAAGGTGTAGAATATTAGCCAATGCCGTGCATCATGGCAGACACGCAGTTCTGGACAAACGATGATAGACTTCAACAGGGAGCCGGACGAGAGGAAGGTATATCCGGCGACGCACCACTTCCGAGTTATCGGCGATGAGACGTTCGACGCCGCGCAGCTGCATGAAATCTGCAAGGAGTTCGATGTCCGCTCCGCGCCTGTCGCCGGCAACGCCTCAGCCGGGGGGAAATACCGATCCTACCAGGTGTCGGTGCATTTCCCGGACAGGGAGACGCACCACCGGTTCCACAACGCCGTCAAATGCGCGAAGGGCGTGAAGATTGTGCTGTAATGAACCGGAACGCCGACTGCAACCGACTGCGATTAATGGAGAACAAGATGGAAAACACGCCACATGCCCATGCGTCCATGCGCCTTGCGGCCCTCGCGCCGATCGCCGTCATGGCGCTCGCCCTTGCAGGGTGCGTAACCGCAAGGGTGGACTACAGCCTTGCTGGCGTCCGGGCCGTGCCGAACGCGCGGTTTTCAAAGATGCCCGTCACGCTGAAGATAATCGACCGCCGCTATGCGGACAAGCGATCCGTCGCGAGCTTCATCCGCTCCACGGGGGCATACAACGAGGGCCTTGATTTTTCGCCTGCGCTTTCCGACTACGGGGCCGTCTTTGGCGGCGTAGCCGGCGAAGGGC
Source organism: Kiritimatiellia bacterium (assembly GCA_017509565.1). Classification (GTDB taxonomy): domain Bacteria; phylum Verrucomicrobiota; class Kiritimatiellia; order RFP12; family JAAYLN01; genus RGIG5952. Next base: position 1,268 of record JAFWPM010000293.1, read on the forward strand.
GCTACTACATCGCGCCAGACAGGCTCTACTGGACGCCTTCCGGCCCAATCGCAGACCTTGGGACGCATCTTGGCGAACATCTGTCGCGCGCCGGGGTGTTCGCGTCCGTCGCCGTCGCCGAGCCTTCGACTGCCGATGCCGGCGGAGGGCGCGGGGCCGTCCTGAAGCTGTTTGTAAAACGCCTTGTCGCGCTCAAGGGGCGCCGTCCCGGCCCCGACACCTTCGGCTTTTTTGGGATATCGGCCCTGTTTTCAAGCAGGGAGATCATATCGTGCGAATTCGAATGGACCCTCCAGGACGCCTCCGGGCGCGAGCTGGCAGGCGGCCGGCGCGAAATTCGCGAGGACACGACAGGCTCCTCGTTCCGCGCCAAGAACAGGCCATTCGCGCTTCAGAACGAGGCCGCCCGCATGATAGGCGAGACGCTTGTCCGGAATCTCCGCTAATGGCCAAAAAATGGTCGATAGCCAATCACTCTGATGCGCGGCGGGACGCCGCACCTCCCGAGGGGAACGCGGCGCACCCAAAAACCTAACCACCAACCACCAACAACTACCTCAAAATGAACTTCATCGACAAAGTCAAGGCCAAGGCGCGCGCAAGGACAATGACAATCGTCCTGCCCGAAGGCGACGAACCCCGCACGGTAAAGGCGGCCGCGATCATAAGGCGCGAAGGCATCGCCACGCCGGTGCTTCTGGGCGACGCCGGTAAAATCGCCGCCGTCGCCGCCGCCGAGGGGGCCGATCTTGCCGGGATTGAGACGGTGGATCCCGCAACGGACGCCCGGGCGGCCGGCTACGCCGCCGCGCTCCACGAACTCAGGAAGGCGAAGGGCGTCACGCCGGAAGAGGCCGCGCGCCTCGTCGCCGACCCGATGTACTTCGGCATAATGATGGTCAAGCTCGGCGACGCCGACGGCCTGGTCTCCGGGGCCGTCCACACCACCGGCGACATGCTGCGCCCCGCGTTGCAGATAATCAAGACCAGGCCAGGCACCAAGGTCATGTCGTCGAGCTTCCTGATGGACTGCCCCAACAAGGCCCTTGGCCAGGACGGGCTCCTGGTGTACAGCGACTGCGTCGTGATGCCGTGCCCCACTGCCGAGGAGCTGGCGCACATAGCGGTTTCGGCGGCCGACACGGCGCGCGTCCTCTGCGGAATCGAGGAGCCGCGCGTCGCGATGCTTTCCTTCTCGACCAAGGGGAGCGCCAGGCACGACCTCGTGTCAAAAGTCCAGCAGGCGACGGCGCTCGCGCATGAGCTTGCCCCGGAACTGCTGCTCGATGGCGAAATGCAGTTCGACGCGGCCCTGATTCCGGAAATAGGCGCCTCAAAGGCGCCGGGCAGCAAAGTCGCCGGCAGGGCGAACGTCCTTGTGTTCCCCGACCTCCAGGCCGGGAACATCGGCTACAAGATCACACAGAGGATCGGCGGGGCGGAGGCGTTTGCCGTCCTCCAGGGGCTTGCGCGCCCATGCAACGACCTGTCCCGCGGCTGCTCCGTCGATGACATAGTCTCGACCGTCGCCCTGACGGCCGTCCAGGCGCAGGGGTGCCGGCCGGCCACGGATTTTCAATAAACTTGCGGCAATTCCAAGAGGAGAAAACAGATGAAAGTTGTCCAATGCTGGGATGACGGTGTAATCAACGACATCCGCCTTACCGAGCTTTTCAGGAAATACGGCGCGAAGGCGACCTTCAACCTCAATCCGGGTCTGATGGATCCCGAGAAGCGCGCCGAATGCTTCTGGCGGAAGCAGGGCGAAGGGACGAACAACCACAATTTCGGCTTTGCCGCCGGCAAGCTCTCGCACCGCGACATAGCGGAGATATACAGCGGCTTCGAGCTGGCCTCGCACTGCTGGCGGCACGAGAACGCCGGGATGGTCCCGGACGCCGACTGGATAAAGTCCGCCCTTGACGCGCGCCACTTCGTCGAGGACATCGCGCAGAAGCCGTGCCTGGGCTTTGCCTGGCCCTGCGGCCTGGCGACGCCGGAAACGGTCGCCCTGCTGCGCGAAAACGGCTTCGCGTACGGGCGCACGACAAAGACCACCTTCGACGTCACCGACTGCCCCGAACCGCTCGCCATGGCCCCGAGCTGCCGCTTCAACGCGCCGGACTTCTGGGACCGCTATACAAAGGCGAAGCGTACGGGCGTGTTCTACTTCTGGGGCCACTCCTACGAACTTTTCCGCTATGACGAAATGTGGGACAACTTCGAGCAGATGGTCAAATACATCTCCGAAGACCCGGATGCGGAGTGGGCGAACGTCATAGACATCGTCCCGCTGCTCAGGACGAGGTAGCGCGCCGCCGCGCCGTCAGCGGTATTTCAGAATGCACCAGATGGCGCGGAAGCCATCCTTCCAGCCGATGTGCTTGCCCTCCTTGTAGGTGCGGCCGTTGTAGGAGATGCCGACTTCGTAGACCCGCAGCCCGGCGCGCGCGACGCGCGAGGTGATTTCCGGCTCGAAGCCGAAGCGGTCCTGCTGGAGGGAGGGCAGTATGTCCCTGATCACCGAAGTGCGGAAGACCTTGTAGCAGGTCTCCATGTCGGTGAGGTTCAGGTTGGTGAACCAGTTCGAGAGAGTCGTCAGGAAGCGGTTGCCCACGGAGTGCCAGTAGTAGAGGACGCGGTGCGGCGCGCCGCCCATGAAGCGGGAGCCGAAGACGACGTCGGCCTTGCCGTCGAGAATCGGCGCAAGGAGGAGCGGGTATTCGGACGGGTCGTATTCGAGATCGGCGTCCTGGACGATGACGGCGTCGCCCGTCGCGGCGGCGAAGCCGGTGCGGAGCGCGGCGCCCTTGCCGCGGTTGCGGTCGTGCGACAGCTTTACGAATGTGTCGCGCCCGTCGTCCACGAAGGAGTCCATGACTGACCGCGAGGCGTCCTTGGAGCAGTCGTCGACGAGTATGATCTGCTTTCGGATCGGGACGGCGCGGACTGCCGCGACGAGCGACGCGAGAGTGCGCTCCTCGTTGTAGACGGGAATCACCACGGAAAGCGTGAAATCTTCCGGAATGTCGGTTTCCTTGGCCTGGAGGGGGAATTTCATGGCTAGGGGGTGGGGTGGAGTGGCGCGTCAGGCGCCGAACATGTCGCGGATGGTGCCTTCGAGCGAATGCCGCGGGGCCCAGCCTAGGGCGCGAAGGCGGGAGACGTCCAGCAGCCGCGAGAAGTCGGTGGGGCGCCAGAGGTCGGCGGAGGTCTCGGCGGGGGCTGAGACGCCGGCGACGCGGCGCACGATGCCGAGGATTTCGGCGATGCGGTGGCGTTCGCCCGACGAGACGTTGTAGGTCTCACCGGGGCGGCCCTTCTCCAGTACTGTCACGTATGCGCTGGCGACGTCGCGGACATCGGAGAAGTCGCGGCCGCTGTCGAGGTTGCCGGTGGTGAAGCGGTCGCGCGAGCCGGAGAGGATTTCACGCGCCTGTGCCACGAACGACGGCGCCACGAACTTGACGGTCTGCCCGGGGCCGGTGTGGTTGGACGGGCGGGCGACGAAGGACGCCAGGCCCCTGTATTTGCCGTAGGCGCGGGTCGCGGCCTCGCCGGCGACCTTTGATATGGCGTATGGCGAGAGCGGGTATAGGGGGGCGTCCTCGCCCACTGGCGCGTCGGCCGGATCCTGGGTGCATCCGTAGGCCTGCGCCGTGGAAATGAAGAGGAAGCGGCGCGGGGGCGTGGCTCCGGAGAGGGCGTCGAGCAGATTGATGGTCCCGCCGACGTTCACGGCGTATAGAAGGCCGGGGTTTTTCGCGGCGTCCGGGACGAAGGAAATTCCGGCAAGGTGGACGCATGCGTCCGGCGCGGCGCAGCGCACGAGGTCGCGGACGGCGTCGGCCGACGAAATGTCGCATTGCGCATAGTGGGCGTAGCCGTCGCGTGACGGCGCGACGTCGGTCGCGAAGACCTCGTGGCCGCGCGCCTCAAGCTCGCGCGCGACATACGGGGCCACGAATCCGGCGGCGCCTGTCAGGAGGACGCGCATGGCGCCTACAGCCTTCCTTCCGAGACGCGCCTGAGGTCGGCGTCCACCATCATGGACATCAGGTCCTCAAGCGAGGTTTCGGCCTTCCATCCAAGGACTCGCCGCGCCTTTGCCGGGTTGCCGAGGAGAACCTCGACTTCGGCGGGGCGGTAGAATTCGGGGTCGATCACGACGTAGTCCTCGTAGTTGAGGCCGACGTGGCCGAAGGCGATGCGGCACATGTCCCGGACGGTCGTCGTGACGCCGGTGGCGACGACGTAGCAGTCGGGCTTCTCCTGCTGGAGCATGAGGTGCATGGCCTTCACGTAGTCGCCGGCGAAGCCCCAGTCGCGCTTCGCGTCGATGTTGCCGAGGTGGAGGTCCTTCTGCTTGCCGAGCTTGATGCGCGCGACGGCGTCGGAGACCTTGCGCGTGACGAATTCGATGCCGCGCAGCGGTGACTCGTGGTTGAAGAGGATGCCGCAGCATCCGAAGATGTTGAAGCTCTCGCGGTAGTTGATTGTCGCCCAGTGGGCGAAGAGCTTGGCGACGCCGTATGGCGAGCGCGGGTGGAACGGTGTCTCCTCGTCCTGGAGCGGGCGTTCCTTCATTCCGCCGAACATTTCGGACGTGGAGGCCTGGTAGAACTTGGTGTCCGGCTTGATCCTGCGGATCGCCTCAAGCATGTTCATCGCGCCGAGGCCGGTGGCCTGGGCCGTGAGGAGGGGCTGCTTCCAGCTTGTCGCCACAAAGCTCTGCGCGCCGAGGTTGTAGATTTCGTCGGGCATCGACTCCATCACGGCGCCGACGCATGCGGTCGGATCCGCGAGGTCGCCCTCGATGAGTTTGACGCGGTCCAGTATCCCGAGGTATTCAAGGCGCCAGGTCGTTGGGGTCGAGCGGCGCGGCATAAGTCCGTAAACCCCGTATCCGAGGTTGAGCAAATGGCTGGCAAGGTATGCGCCGTCCTGTCCGGTGATTCCGGTGATGAGTGCTTTCATGGCTTTAGTCTCCATTAAGAGTATATCAAAATTCAAAGAGTCCGGAGCGCCATTCGCCCGCGAGCACGGTTCCGCGCTCCACGGCGCCCTGCGCCTCGTAGGCCGCGCGGACCGCAGGATACTGCGTGTCCAGTATCCCTGAGAGGATGAGGGCGTTGCCCGGGACGCGCTCCACGCATGCCGAGACCTGCGCCGCGAACTGCGTCAGGACCGGAGCCAGGACGTTCGCCACGACCACTGGCGCGCGCTCGCGGCATACCGCCAGGTCGCAGACGGAGAATTTCGCGGCCACGCCGTTGGCGGCGGCATTCTCCGCCGCGATTCGGACGGCGTCAGGGTCGTTGTCGATGCCGAGAACGTCGCGGTACCCCAGCATTGCGGCGGCGATGGAGAGGATGCCGGACCCGCAGCCGACGTCCAGGAGGCGGCCGTTCGCGCATTCCGGCGCGAGTTCGTCCAGAAGCCGGAGGCAGCTGCGCGTTGTCTCATGCTTGCCGGTGCCGAAGCTCATGCCGGGGTCGAGGACGATTACGCGCTCGCCAGGCGCAGGGGTGTATTCCTCCCATGGCGGGCGCACCACGAGGTGCGGTGAGATGCGCAGGGTCTTGAAGAATCGCTTCCAGCTCTCGGCCCAGTCCTCCATCCTGACGGGCGCGACGGAGAACGAGGGGGTGGCGCCGAACGCGGCGCACGCGGCGGAGATCGCATCCTCCGCCTCTTGGACCGTGGCGCATAGGGTGCCGGCGTATGGCGCCCATTCCGGCGCACCGGGGTCTTGGGGGATGTAGGTTTCGACGCGGCTTGGCCCGCCTTCGCGGTCCTCCCATGTCGCGCAGAAAACCTGGCGCTCGGCAAGCCAGTCGGAAATTTCGCCGGCAAGGTCGCGCGGGACCTCGGACGATACTGCGGTTATCGGGTTCATGTCGTGTCGGTCCTGTGTCAGTGGGCGTCGGCGGAGGCGTTGTTGCGGGCCACGGATTCCAGCATGTCGGCCAGGAAGGCCCTGCCGGGGAGCCCGCGCGCCTCAACGCGTTCCGCGAACTGTTCGAGCATCGGGCTGATGCGCCCGCTCCAGCGCGCGGTCTCGTCGTCTGAGAGCGAAAAAACCTCCTTGCCCATGTCGGCCAGCATTTCCCGCGCGTCGGCGTCGGCGTCGTTCCAGGCCTTGCCGTGCTTGTCGACCCATTCGGCGCTGACATCCGCGAACACCTTCCGGATGTCAGGGGGGAGTGAGTCCCAGCGCTCCCTGTTCATGGTCACGAACATGGCGGTCGTGTAGCCGATGGCGGGGGATTCGGCCACATGGCCGATGACCTCCCCCTGCTTCCAGCCCTTGAGGGTCTCGATCGGGCAGAGGGTTGCCTGGACGACGCCCTTCTGCAGGGCCTCGTAGGTGTCGTTCTGCGGCATGCCTACGGAGTTGCCGCCGAGGAGATCGACGATTCTCGCCGAGAAGCCCGTGCCGCGGCAGGCGAGGCCGGCGAAGTCCTCAAGCGTGGCGACGCGCTGGCGCGAGGCCAGGACGCCGGGCCCGTGGGCGTGGACGAGCAGGACGTGCGTGTCGGCGACCTCGGCGGGGTTGTACTTGCGCAGCATTTCGTTTGCGACGCGCGTCGCCGAGACGCCGTCGCGGTAGCCGAGCGGGAGGTCGAGCCCCTCAAGGAGGGGGAAGCGCCCGCGCGTGTAGGCGAAGGCGCTCATGCCAATGTCCGATATGCCGTCCACTACGCCGGCGTAGCACTGGTCGGCCTTGGTGAGTATGCCGCCGGGGAAAATCCTGATTTCCACGCGGCCGCCGGTGCGCGCGGATATTTCGTCGGCCCATTGCTGGGCCAGGACAGTGTGGACGTGCGTGGGCGGGAAGAATACGCTGTAGTTGAGGCGTATCTTCCCCGCGCCTTCCCTGGCGCATCCGGCCGCCAGCATGGCGGCGGCGCAAATCTTTAATGGACGAAGGTTCATTTGAATCAAGTATAGCAAAACCGGGCCGCTGGCGCTCAGCCCGGAGCCTGGGCATGGACGGCGGCCAGGGCCCCCACGACTTCGCGGTCGTCGAAGTGGTGGCGGACGCCGGCGATTTCCTGATAGTTCTCATGGCCCTTGCCGGCGACCAGGACGATGTCGCCGTCCTTCGCCTCCGCGATTGCGGCGGCGATGGCCTCGCGCCGGTCGGGGATTCTCCTCCACGGGACGGCCGCGCCGTCCAGCCCCTTTGCGACCTCGTCGATTATCGCCTCGGGATCCTCGCTCCTTGGATTGTCGGAGGTGACGATGACGAAGTCGGCGCCGTCGGCGGCGGCGCGCGCCATCAGCGGGCGCTTGGCGCGGTCCCTGTCGCCGCCGCAGCCGAAGACAATGCCGACGCGGCCGCGCGCGACATCCCGAAGCGCCGCGAGCGCCCTTGCAATTGCGTCCGGGGTGTGAGCGTAGTCCACGAACACGCGCGCTCCGGACGGCATCCGGAATGGTTCAAGCCGCCCCCAACGCGGGCCGGACGCGACCACGGCGGCGCCGACGGTCCCGACGTCTGTCCCGGACGCGATTTCCATGGCGGCCGCGCAGAGGATGTTTGAAACGTTGTAGCCGCCGATCAGCGGCGTCCTGACATCCTCGCGCGCGCCGAAGGCGCAGAGGGTGAATGATGTCCCGCCCGCGTCGGCGCGGATGCCCTCCGCGCGCACTTCGGCCGCGGCGCCGGGGGTCGTCGAGTAGGCTACGGCCGAAACGCCGAGTCCCGGGGCCTCGGAGAGGAGCCTCCGCCCGTATGGGTCGTCGGCATTGATGGCCGCCGGGGCGCCCCGGTTGAGTTCGCCCAGCGTGGCGAACAGCTTCCGCTTGCAGCGGTAGTAGTCCTCGAAGCCGTGGTGGTAGTCGAAATGGTCCTGCGTTAGGTTGGTGAAGCCTGCGGCGGCGAACCGGACGAAGGCCAGGCGCTCCTGGTCGAGGGCGTGGGACGAAGCCTCCATCGAGGCGGAGGCGCAGCCCGCCTCCTCCATCTCCGCCAGCTGCCGCTGGACGGACACCGGGTCCGGGGTCGTGCGCGAGGACTCCTCGCAATGGCCGGGCCAGGAGTACTCGACCGTTGAAATCAGGCCGCATTCGCGCCCGGCCGCGCGCTCGATGTCGCGAACCAGCCCGGCGGTCGTCGTCTTGCCGTTGGTCCCGGTCACGGCGAAGACCCGCATCCGCGCGGATGGCGAGCCGTAGTACTCCCCGGCCATGAAGGCGAGCGCAAGCCGCGCGTTTGGCACCGTCATGGCCCTGGCAGGCGCCGGAACCGCCGCGCCATGCTGCGCGACCACCGCGGCGGCGCCGCGGGCGACGGCATCCGGGATGTGGCGCGCGCCGTCGTCCCTGACTCCGGGGACTGCGACGAACACCGAGCCGGGACGCACGCGCCTGGAGTCGAACTCCACGCCTGCGCCGCGCGCCTTTGCCGCGGCGGCCAGCGCCGCCAGATCGCGCCTTTCAGCGGCGTCCATCAGAAGACCTCCCCCGCCGCAAGCCCCGCGACAATCCCGATCCCGCGCAGCGTGAGGTCGTTGTCGATTTTGAAGCCGAGACCCAGGGGCGGGACGAAACGCCCCGCAAAGCCGCCGGTCGCGACAAGCGCTGCCCCATCGCCAATCTGCGGCAGAAGCCGCCCAATGGTTTCCCGGAGCGCGCCGGAAAAGCCGGCGTCGACGCCGAATAGCATTGCCCCGGCGGTGTCGATCGGCCGTTCCGGCGGGGTGCTGCGCCACCATTCAACGAGCGGGAGCTGGGCCGTGTAGTCGTGGAGCGACCGCGCCAGAATCTCCGGTCCAGGGCCAATGACGCCGGTGAAGAATTCGCCGCTGGCGGAAAGCAGGTCGTAGGTGACGGCCGTCCCGATGTCAACCACCATCGCCGGCCCCCCGTGCAGGACGGCCGCCGCGGCCATGTCGGCAATGCGGTCCGCGCCGGTCGTCTCGGGGTTCGGGTAGCCGAAGCGGAATGGCAGGCGGGAGTCGTGGCGCACGAACTCCAGCGCGAGCCCCGCCTCCTCGCGGACAAGCCTGCGCCAGGCGTCGTTCACCGCGGGGGTTACAGAGGCCATCATCGCGGCGTCCACCGCGCACCCGGCCGCGTCGGCGGCGGCAAACGCCTTCCTTATCGCCACGGCGCACTCGCCGCGCGCGGCCGATATGCCGCCGCGCACGGCGCAGCGGGCCGCAATCGCGGCCCCTTCGCTGGTGAACAGCGCAATCGTCGTGGAGCTGTTGCCCGCATCTATAACAAGCGCACTTTGCATGCATCAAAGTATCCCACATTTTTGCGCCAAGCGCAACCCCGGCCAAAATGTTTGCCTTGTCTAATTTCTGCCCTGGAAAATTCTGCTTGCAAATTTCGCGCGCCGGGGATATAATGATAATGCTTCGGCGTCGACGGCGGCGCCGGGGGAGTTAACGTTAACGAAAGGATTCAAGAAAATGGCACATGTCATTAGCGACGAATGCGTCAAGTGCGGCGCATGCAAAGAGACCTGCCCGGTTGAAGCGATTTCCGAAGGCGACGCCAAGTACGTTGTAGACGCGAACCTCTGCGTCGACTGCGGGGCCTGCGAGGGCGCGTGCCCGACCGGCGCGATCAAGGGCGAGTAGTTCCGCCATCGCGCACACGAAGGGGCCGCGGGTTTCCGCGGCCCCTTTTTTTGGCTCTTCGTGCATTGTTGTGGGCGGTGTTTTGAATGGCATCTCGCGTATGGCTCGCAATATCCGTGAAGCGATTTGCGCCTCTGGCGCGGAACCACGAAAGCCAACTGCGGCGGGTAGCCGTCTGCGACGGCCTGTGTGGGGCCGTGGCGGCGGCATGGTGAACGAGTTCCCCGCCCGCCGCCAAGTTCTCGCGGCAGCCCCTGCGGGGCATTCCCCGCCGCAGTTGGGCACGAAAGCCCGCCGTCCCGGCGGGGCACGAAAACGACCGCTGCGCGGTCTGCACGAAAAGAGCGGCTGCCGTCACGGTTCCTTACGGGAGGGCCGCACTTCGTCGCGGCCGTGTCTCTCTCGTCCCCCACGCTCTCCAGTCCTCCCCGTCACCCTAGTCCCTCAAGTCCACGCTCTCGTTCGCCTTTCAACTTTTCAACCTCGATTTCGTGTTAGGTCGGAGGCTTTCGTGGTCGCGCGCCAGCGCCTGTCGCAATGATGGATTCTCGGCACAACCAGCCATAGTTCTGCACGAAGCCCCTTTTTTTGGTATCATAGTTGCGAGGTAAAAGGCATGGCAGTCGTAGAAACTACAAGGGAATCGTGGATTTCGAGGCTTGGCGGGGCGATCAAGGGGATTGTCGCCGGCCTCGTGCTGTTCATACTGGGCTTTCCCGTCCTGTTCTGGAACGAGGGTAATTCGGTGAGGACGGCGAAGGCCCTGGCCGAGGGCGAGGGCGCGTGCGTCGCGCTCGACGGGGCGGACCGCGTAGACCCCGACTGCGACGGCAGGCTTGTCCACGTCACGGGGCAGGCCACGACACAGGACGTCCTTGCGGACGAAGAATTCGGCATTTCCGAGAACGCCATCCGCCTGGAGCGCGGCGTGGAGATGTTCCAGTGGGTTGAGCATTCGCGGACGACCGAGAAGAAGAACGTCGGAGGCTCCGTGACGCGGACGACGACCTACACCTACGAGAAGGAGTGGAGCGACGGTGTCGTGGACTCATCGGTGTTCAAGGAGCCCGGCCACGACAACCCGGCGGCAATCCCGTTCGAGGAAAGGACCAGGCTCGCCCAGGATGTCAGGCTGGGCGCGTTCCGCCTGGGCGAGCGGCAGATTTCGCGGATCGGACGGGAGCAGGAGCTTGTGCCCGGCGACGGGTACAAGTGCCCAGTCGCGGGCGCGCAGTGCCGCGGAGGCACGATATACATCCCGGGTCCCGCCGCATGGGAGGGTGGGCGCGACATCGCGGCGCAGCCGCAGGTCGGCGACATCCGCGTGACCTTCCGCGTGGTCAGGCCGCATGCGGTCTCGCTTGTCGCCCGCCAGATGGGCGACACATTCGCGCCATATATCGCGAAGAATGGCAAGAAGCTTGACATGCTCGTTGACGGCGAGCGCGACTCCGCCGAAATGTTCGCCGACGCGCGCCGCGGGAACGCGACGATGACGTGGCTCCTGCGCGCCGTCGGGTTCCTGATGATGTTCATGGGCCTCTCCATGGTCCTGCGACCGCTGTCGGTAGTTGGCGACATCATTCCGTTCGTCGGCACGGTCATAGGCATGGGGACGGGATTCGTCGCCGGCGCAGCCGCCTTTGCGTGCGCCCTCGTGACTGTCGCAGTCGCGTGGATTTTCTACCGCCCGGTTCTCGGGATCGCGCTGCTCGCCATCGCCGGGCTGGCCATATGGATGCTATGGAAGAAAAAAAGCCAGAACTCTCGGTTGTGATTCCGACGAGGAACGAGGGTCGCAACATAGGCCCATGCATCGACGCCCTCGGGTGGGCGCGGGACTGGCTTGAAGTCATCGTGGTTGACAACTTTTCCACGGACGCGACGGCGGCGCTCGCCCGGGAGAGGGGCGCGCGCGTCTTTGAGCAGGGGCCGGAGAGAAGCGCCCAGCGCAACCGCGGCTGGCGCGAGTCGCGCGCCAGGTTCGTCTGCTTCCTTGACGCCGACATGCGGATGCCGGCGCCGACGCTTGCGGAAATCCGGGCGCGCATTTCCACGCCGGACGCGCCGGACGCGCTGTATGTCCGGGAGACGCGCGTCGGCCGCGGCTGGTGGGTTCGGGTGCGCAACTTCGAGCGCTCATTCTACGACGCCACCTGCATCGACGCCCTGCGCGTGTTCAGGCGCGGCCTTCTTGAAAAGACCGGCGGCTACGACGAGACTTTCTCCGGCGGGGAGGACTGGGATCTGAACCGCCTCTGCCTCGCCGCGGTGGCGCGCGTCGCCCTGACGGACGGCGCCCTGCTCCACGACGAGGGCGAGTTCTCGTTCCGCCGCCACCTGCGGAAAAAGGCCTACTACTCCGGCACCATCGGACGCTACCGCGAAAAGTGGGGCAACGACGCAACCGTGCGGAAGCAGCTCGGAATCGGCTACCGCTTCTGCGGCGTCTTTCTCGAAAACGGCAAATGGCGCCGGGCCGTCCGCCATCCGCTCATGATGGCGTCAATCATGCTCGAACGCGCCGCCGTCGGCGCCGTCTACCTGGCCAGAACATGGCGTCGGCGCTGACGCCCCTTGCGCGATGGAACGGATTTCGCTATAATCTAGCCACTATCTGAATGAGGAAGGAGACAACCTTTGACATCCAATGACGACTATGTCCTGCAGCTCATGCAGGAACAGGGACTTGCGACCCAGGAGCAAATCGACGAGGCGACGGCGCACCTGGCCGCCGACGGTTCAACCGTCGTCGACCAGCTCGTGAACGACGGTGTCGTCTCGGAGGAGAACCTGCTGGCCATGCTGGCGCAGCAGTTCGGCATGGATTTCGTAAGCATAGACGACAAGGCGCTTGACTCGGAACTCGCCTCGGTGATCAACGCCGAGGACGCCCGCAAGTACGGAGTCGTACCATTGCTTAAGGACGGCGACTCGCTAGTGGTTGCGGTAAAGGACCCGCTCGACTACGGCGTAGTGGACCGGCTCAGCTTCGCGCTAAAGTGCACCGTCACGGGCGTGGTCGCGACGAAGGCCGACATCGACAAGGCCATCGAGCGGCTCTACCCCGGCGGAACGAGCATGGACGCCATTCTCGGCGAGTTCAACAACAAGGACGTCGATGTGGCGTCGCGCGGCAACGAGCTTGCCGACCAGCTCGGCATAACCGACGTATCCGAATCCGACGCGCCGGTCATAAAGCTCGTGTCCCTGATCATCATGGAGGCCTTCAAGCGGCGCGCGTCCGATATCCATCTCGAACCGCTCGAAAACCGCTTCCGGATCCGCTACCGCATCGACGGCGCGCTTCAGGACATGGAACCGCCGCCAAAGCGCCTGCAGCCCGCGATCATCCAGCGCATCAAGATCCAGGCCAAGATGAAGATCTCCGAGAAGCGCATACCGCAGGACGGCCGAATCCAGGTCAACATGAAGGGCCGCGACCTCGACCTCCGCGTGTCGTCGGTCCCGACAAACCATGGCGAGTCGATCGTAATGCGTATCCTCGACAAGCAGAACCTCGCGCTGGGCCTCCCGGAACTCGGCTTCCTGTCCGACGACCAGCAGAAGTTCGAGCAGCTGCTGGGCCTTTCCGACGGCGTCCTCCTAGTGACCGGTCCGACCGGCTCCGGCAAGACGACTACGCTCTACGCCTGCCTTGGCCAGATGAACACGCCGAACCGCAAGATCATCACCGTCGAGGACCCGGTCGAGTACCAGATGTCGGGCGTCAACCAGGTGCAGGTCAACCGCGACGTCGGCCTGGACTTCTCCTCGGCCCTGCGCTCCATCCTCCGCCAGGCCCCGAACGTGGTGATGATCGGTGAAATCCGCGACTCCGAGACGGCCGACATCGCTATGGAGGCGGCCCTCACCGGCCACCTTGTGTTCTCGACCCTCCACACCAACGACGCGCCCTCGGCGATTACGCGTCTTGTGGACATTGGCGTCAAGCCATACCTCGTCGCCTCGGCTGTGCGCGCCGTGATGGCGCAGCGCCTCGTCCGCGCAATCTGCAAGGAGTGCAAGGAGGAGAAGCAGCCGACCGAGCGCGAGCTCAAGATTCTCGGCGACCTCGGCGCGAAGAACGTCCAGGGCATGAAGATGTACAGCGGGCGCGGCTGCGCCGTCTGCTCCGGCACCGGCTACAAGGGCCGAAAGGGCATCTTCGAGATTTTCACGATGAGCGACGAAATCCAGCGCATGATCTTCGAGCAGCGACCTGCGCTTGAACTGCGCGCCATAGCCCGTGAAATGGGCATGCGCTCCCTGCGCGAGGACGGCCTTCTCAAGGTCGCATCCGGCATGACGTCGCTTGAGGAAGTCCTGCGCGTGACAATGGGGGACGAGAACTGATGAAATACGACATGAGCGAACTGATGCAGCTGTGCGTCGACGAAGGCGCATCCGACCTGCATCTCAGGGTGAACGCCGCGCCGATGCTCCGCATCCACGGGTCGCTCGCGCCGATCGACGGCGAACCCCTTGCGCCGGAGGACACCCTCGACCTCGCCCGTGTCATTTCATCCGAAGAGCAGCTGGCCGAAGTGGAGAACCGCGGCGGCGCGGACTTCGCATTCGCCTTCGGCGACCAGGCGCGCTTCCGCGTCAGCGTCTTCAAGGAGCGCGGGAATGTCGGACTCGTCCTCCGCCTGATTCCCAACCGCCTGCTGTCCCTCCAGCAGATCGGCCTCCCCGAACAGGTGCGCGAACTCCTGTTCAAGCCGCGCGGCCTCGTCCTCGTCACCGGCCCCACGGGTTCCGGCAAGTCCACCACGCTCGCCTCGATGATCAACATCATCAACGAGCAGCGCGACTGCCACATCATCACCATCGAGGACCCGATCGAATACTACCACCCCCACAAGAAGGCAATCGTCACGCAGCGCGAAATCGGCCACGACGTGCCGTCGTTCAGCGAGTCCGTCCGCCGCGCCCTTCGCCAGGACCCCGACGTGATCCTGATCGGTGAAATGCGCGACCTCGAAACCATGCAGGCCGCAATCACGGCCGCCGAAACCGGCCACCTCGTCTTCGCGACCCTCCATACAACGGGCGCCTCGACAACGGTGGACCGAATAGTCGACGCCTTCCCGACCGAGCAGCAGTCGCAGGTCCGCACCCAGCTCTCCGTTTCGATCAGCGCAATCATTTCGCAGCTGCTGCTCAAGAGGATCGACAAGCCCGGACGGGTGGCCGCCTTTGAGATCATGCTCGCCACGCCTTCCATCCGCTCCCGCATCCGTGACAACAAGACCTTCATGATCGACTCCGACATCCAGACGGGCGCCAAGTTCGGCATGATATCCCTTGACACCCACCTCATGAACCTTTTCATCGCCGGCATCATCTCCTACGAGGACATGATTACGATGTCAAAGGATCCAGACACGATTGTCCAAAAACTTAAGGAGAGGCAGCAGGGGAATTAAAATGACAAAAGTGACAAAAATGACAGAAGTGACAGGACAGGATTGGCAGAAATGACAGAAGTGACAGGGATGACAGGATTGGCAGAAGTGGCAAGATGGCGAGGGCGAATAAAAGGCAGGAAAAGAATGGATCGGGATTTGGCATGAATGTGGATAACGGAAAATCTGGCGGGGTGCGTCCCCGGAATCTTGAACAGCGTGTCGCGGAGTTCGCCTCACGCGCCATTGCCGTGTGCGAGGCCCTGCCGGCCAAAGTCGGCGCCGAGCATCTCCAGGACCAGTTGTTCCGTTCCGCCACGTCCGTTGCCGCCAACTACGCGGAGGCGAGCGCCCCCGAATCAAGGAAGGATTTCGCACATAAGATGAACGTCGCCCTAAAGGAAATCGCCGAAACCAGAATGTGGCTCAAAATCATTGAACTCCGAAACTACGTGGATGGCGCAAGGCTCATCCCGCTCCAACAGGAAACTGACGAACTCGCAAGAATTTTCCATTCAAGTGTCATAACAGCCAAAAAACGCATTAACGGGGAATAGCCCCTCCCGTCACCCCCTGTCATTTTTGTCATTTTTGTCACTTTTGTCATTCCCATCATCCCACCCCTCCCACATCGCCATTCAATATGTCAAACCAAGAAGTCCATCCAGAAGAGAAGCCGGTTCTCCGCTTCGACCCCATCCTTGACCTCGCGATGCAGAACGGCATCATCGACGAGGAGCAGGCGCTGTCCATCCAGGACGAGCACGAAAACTCCGGCAAGGCCACGCGGGACCTTATCATAGAGCTTGGCTACCTGACCGAGGACGACCTCCTGAACCTCATTGCCGGCTACATGGGCACCGAAATCATCGACCTCGCCCACACCGACATCCCGGCCGAAGTCCGCAACGCGATACCGGCCGCCATAGCCCGCGCCCACCTTGTCGTCCCAGTCGAAGTCGGGCAGCACAGCATTACCCTTGCCGCCTCGACGATCATCGACACCGCGGCAACCGACGAGCTGGCCTTCGTCCTTTCCAAGGATGTCAGCATAGTCCTCGCCCGCAAGACGGACATAGAGCACTGCGTCAACGAGTTCTACGGGGACGACAGCGCCACCGTCTCCGACATGCTCTCCAACCTTGAGGACATCGTTACGACGGAGTCGTCCCTCACCACCGAAGGCACGATCGACGAGAAGGACATCGAGGCGCAGGCCGGCTCCGAGCCAGTCATCCGATTCGTAAACCTCGTCCTGTACCAGGCGGTGAAAGACCGCGCGTCGGACATCCATTTCGAACCATTCGAGAAGGAGTTCCGCATAAGGTACCGTGTTGACGGCGCCCTGTACGAAATGCAGCCCCCGCCCCGCCGACTTGCCGTGCCGATAATTTCGCGCGTGAAGGTTCTGGCGAACCTGAACATCGCCGAGCGCCGCATACCACAGGACGGCCGCATCCCGCTCACAGTCGCCGGCCACCAGGTTGACCTCCGCGTGTCGTGCCTCCCGACGCAGTTCGGCGAGTCCGTGGTGCTCCGCGTCCTCGACCGGAACGTGGTCGCCCTCGACATTGACAACATCGGCCTGCCCGACGACATTCTTGAGGACATGCTGATCGACATCGAGAAGCCGAACGGCATTGTAATCGTCACCGGCCCGACTGGCTCCGGCAAGACTACGACGCTCTACTCCTGCCTGAAGAAGATCAACACGCCCGACTCGAAGCTGCTGACCGCGGAGGAGCCTGTCGAATACGACATGGACGGCATCATCCAGGTGCCGATCAACCCGCTCGTGGGAAACACCTTCGCGGCCGTGCTCCGCGCCTTCCTCCGCCAGGACCCGGACGTGATGATGATCGGCGAAATCCGCGACTTTGAAACGGCGGAAATCGCCATTCAGGCGTCTCTGACCGGCCACCTTGTATTCTCGACGCTCCACACCAACGACGCCGCCGGCGCCGTCACGCGTCTTGTCGACATGGGCGTCGCCCCCTACCTCGTGTCATCCACGCTTGAAGCCGTCCTGGCCCAGCGACTTGTCCGCACGAACTGCAAGGAGTGCAAAACGCCATACGAGCCGGACGACGAGACGCTCCGCCGCCTTTCGCTGACCCGCGACCAGATTGGCAACCGCTCCTTCTTCTACGGCCGCGGCTGCCAGACCTGCAACAACACCGGGTACAAGGGCCGGAAGGGCATCTTCGAATACCTGCGCGTCTCCGCGCAGATCCGCGACATGATCAACGAAAAGCAGCCGACGCTGCTGATTCGCGAGCGCGCCCGCGAGCTTGGGATGCGCACGATGCGCGAGGACGGCGTCCGCAACATTCTCGACGGCTACACGACCGTAGACGAAATCCTGCGCTACACCTAGGGGGACCGCGGCCCGCAAGGGGATTGCGGCAAGTTGGGGCGCAGGCCCTGCGCGCGACCGCGGCCCGCAAGGGGATTGCGGCAAGTTGGGGCGCAGGCCCTGCGCGCGACCGCGGCCCGCAAGGGGATTGCGGCAAGTTTGGCGCCGCTATTTTTCCTTGTGGTATAGGCGGCAGTGGCAGTAGCCCTCGAATTCGGGGTCTGCGATTTGGTCGCGGAACTCCTTGCACATGCAGAGGTTGTCCTCGATCTTCTGGAGACGGCATGGGCAGTAGCCGCCGCGCTTGGTCAGGCCGGCGCGGATGCGTTCGACGACTTCGCGGTTTTCGTTTATCGTGATTTTCATCGTTTGTCCCCTTGCTGCCGCATTGATTCGAGAAGGCGCGCGGCGGCGGCGGCAAAGGCGCGGCGCTTGCCCGGCGCCGAGGCTTCCGCTGAATGCGGGCCGCAGGAAACCCGGGCGGTGAAGGTGAAATCGCGGCCATCGCCGGATTGCGAAAGAAGCGTGTAGGCCGGTTCGCCGAAGCCAAGGCGGCGCGAGAGCGTCTGGAGCGCGCCGCGCGGGTCGTCGGGCGGAGGGCTGGCGCCGAGGCGGCTCACGGCGTCGCCGAAGAGGCGGTGGAAAAGTTCTCGCGCGGGCGCGATGCCGCCGGAGAGCCAGATGGCGCCGAACACGGCCTCCATGAGGGCGGCTGCTGTGCGGGTGCCGGTGCGTTCGGTTTCGTCACGGACGCCGTCGGCGAATCGCATGAACCTGGGCAGGCCCAGGCCCGTTGCGACTGCGGCGAGGGAGGCGCCGCTGACGAGCGCGCTGCGCCGCGCCGTCATGGCGCCCTCGTCGGCATCGGGATCGGCGGCGCACAGCGCCTCGGCCGACAGCAGGCCGAGGACGGCGTCGCCGAGGAATTCCAACCGCTGGTTGTCGCGGACGCCGGGGCGCCCGTTTGCGTAGGACTGGTGGGTGAAGGCCTCCGCGACGAGGGCGGGGTCGGACAGCCCTGGGCCGAGAATGGCCCGGACCGCGGCGATGTCGATGTCCTTGGACCGCATGGTCATTTGCGGTCCAGGTTGCGCAGGAATGCGCGGGTGCGCTCGTTCGACGGGTTGTCGATTACGTCGGCGGGGCGGCCCTCCTCGACGATTAGCCCGTCGGCCATGAAGATGACGCGGTCGGCGACATTGCGCGCGAAGCCGATTTCATGGGTCACAATCACCATGGTCATGTGGAGCGCGGCGAGGTCGCGTATGACCTTTAGTATTTCGCCGGTGAGCTCGGGGTCCAGCGCCGAGGTGGGTTCGTCGAAGAAGAGGATTTCCGGATTCAGGGCGAGGGCGCGGGCGATGGAGACGCGCTGCTGCTGTCCGCCGGAGAGTTCGCAGGGGTAGGCGCGTTCGCGCCCGGCCAGGCCCATGCGGGCAAGGAGGGCCGTGGCGGCGGCGTCTGCTTCGGCGGCGGGCCGGTGCTGGACCAGGCGCAGCGCGAGC
>JAFWPM010000294.1 GCA_017509565.1 Kiritimatiellia bacterium
ACGGAGCGTTGTCAAGCGTCTTTTTCAAATAAAAGACAAATGGCCGTTTCGCCCTTCGGGGCGGCCGCGCCGCGGCCGCCCCTCAGACGAATTGCGGATTAGTCGCGCCCAGCGCGACTAATCCGCAATTTGGAATCTCTGACTTTTCCTCAGGCCGGAACGGAAATCCAGGCCTTGCGATTTTCCCCGCACATTGCTAAAATCTTTACCGTTGCCACTATCCTGGCCACCATGGAGGAAATATGGCCGACACCCCTGCGATTTCAGTTTCCGACCTTCGTAAAACTTATCTCGATTTCTGGCGACGCCCGGCCCACGAGGCGCTGCGCGGCGTATCGCTCTCCGTGCCCGGCGGGAGCGTGTACTCCTTGATTGGCCCGAACGGCTCGGGCAAAAGCACCGCCATCAAAATCATCCTCGGGCTCGTCGCGCCATCTTCCGGCTCCGTTTCCATTTTCGGCGGGGCGCCAGGCTCGATGGCCGTCAAGCGCCGCATCGGCTACCTCCCCGAACTCACCAACCTCCACCGCTTCCTGACCCCGCGCGAAACTCTGATGTACTACGCAGGGATATTCGGGCTCGACGCCGCGACTTCGCGCAAACGCTCCTCCCAGCTTCTCGAAATGGTCGGCCTCGCAGACGCGGCCGACAGGCCAATCGGCCAGTTCTCCAAGGGAATGGCGCGCCGCGTCGGCATCGCGCAGGCCCTCATCAACAACCCGGACCTGATCATTCTGGACGAACCGACGTCCGGCCTCGACCCTCTTGGCGCCATGGCCGTCAAGCATTGGATTGCCGGCCTCGCCGCTACGGGGAAGACCGTCTTCATGTCTTCCCACATTCTTTCAGACGTCGAGGACGCCTCCACGCGTGTCGCCATCCTCTGCGACGGCGTCATCAAGGCGCAGGGCGCCATTGACGAACTCCTCCCGGGACGCAGGGAATCGCATTCCGTCCGGCTGGAATCCCTTTTCGTCGATGTCGTCGACCGCGATGCCGCGCCGCCACTCGCGCCTTTCCTCCTGGGGAACGACTAACACGCCGCACGCCCACTCGCCATGCCAATCCCTTTCCGAAAAATCATCCCGCCTGCCGTGGCTTCCTTCCGGGATTCTGTCAGGTCGCGCCTGTTCGCCTCGCTCGCCGCGGCCCTGGCAATCATCGTCGTTTCATTCCTGTACGCGACCCCGCCCAAGGCCGGCGACGCCGCAACCCACAATTTCATTTTCTACTCCCTCTTCTGCTGCTCGGCGCTCCTTTCCATTGCGGCGATGGCGGCGGCCGCCGCTTCCGCCTCAGGGGAAATAAGGAACAGGACAATGCACCTTGTCCGCGTAAAGCCAATTCAAACGGCGACCTTTCTTGTCGGGAAGTGGCTGGGCCTCGTGCTTTCATTCGCCCTGCTTCTCGCACTGGCGCTGGCGCTTGTCTCGCTCGCCTCTCGGAACACGCAATCCTTCCGCACCTGCAACGAGAGGATTCCGCCGGATCTCCCGCCCATCGGGTGGCAAGTCGAACAGATTGTCGGAAAGGCACGCGCTTCCGGCGTGTCAGACGAGGCGGAACTCAGGCGACTGCGCAGCGACTCAATGGCGAAGCTCCCATTCGCGACGGCGACTCTGGCCCACGGCGAAACCTGGAACTTCCACTTCAACCTCGGTTCCCCGCTCGCCCAGGGGACTGTCGCACTCCAGGTCGCGTTCGCGTCCGACTCCTACTCCCCCGTCCCCTTGTCCGTCTCATGCGTACTTTCAAATCCGCATGGCCCCTCCTCCCCCGGCATACCATTCGCCGTGTCCAACCTCTCGGCCAGGCTGATGTCCATCCCGCTTGAATCCCCGGCCCTTGAGGGGGCAACGGAACTTTCACTCTCCATGCGCCATGGCGGGTCAGAGGGAACCATGCCGGTGATGCTTCAGCCTCGCCAGTCAATCGCCATCCTTGTCCCGGCCTGCGATTCGGCGCTGAACTTCGTCCGCGCCTTCCTTGTAATGCTCCCCGTTCTCGCGCTCCTCCTTGCCATCGGCCTGGCCTCGGGCTCGATTTTCTCCCTGCCTGTGGCGGTATTCTCCTCTTGCGGACTCCTCCTCGCCGTATTCGTCGCCGAATTCGCGGTCGGCGACCCTGACTCCTTGGAAATCGGGAACCCGTCCGGAAAATCGTCGCCACTGGAGATCTTCAGCCAGACCATTTCCGTCACCACAGTCAAAACACTCCATTTCATCGCGGACCCCGCCATCGAACCCGCCCCGGTCGAGGCGCTTTCAAATGCCGAACTCGTCCCTTCCGCGGACATCGCATCGTCGCTACTCTGGAATGGCGCGGCCATTCCGCTCGCCATCATGCTCGGCTCCGCGGCGGTCCTCGCCAGAAAGGAGCTGCCATGACCTCAATCCCAGGGAGAAATGGTGGGCGGGCGGGACGCCGCCTGCGCCTGGGCGCCGCCGTGGCGGCCATGGCCGCCTTATGCGGCATCACCGCCCTTTCCGGCGCGCGCATGCAGTCAATGCGCGCCGCCGCGGCGCCCGTCTCCGGCGAAACCCCGTGGGTGCGCTATGTCATGGTCGGGCTCGGGGGGTTCAGGGGCATCGTCTCCGAAGTCCTCTGGATACGCGCCGACCGCCTCCAGACGCAGGGACGCTACCTTGAACTGGCACAGCTGTCCAACTGGATCAACTCGCTCGACCCGCGCGCGATTGACGCATGGTCGTTCAATGCGTGGAATCTCGCCTACAACATCGGCGCGATGCTGCCGGACCGCGAAGCCAAGCTCCACTGGGTCCTTGCGGGCGTATCGCTTCTCCGCGACAAGGCCATACCCGCAAATCCGGACGCCCCGTCACTGTACCGCGAGCTGGGCTGGCTATACCAGAACAAAATAGGCGCCTCCGACGATCCGGCGCACCTGACCTACAAGCTCGACCTCGCCGCCGACCTATCCAGGCCCGCCGGCGAACGCCACCACCCCCTTGACCAATCGGCCATGGCGCGGGTCGAGGGGCGCTTTGGCAAACTGGACTGGCGCCTTGCGCAGTCCCATGCCATATATTGGGCATGGCGCGGCCTGGCGCTGGAGCCGACAGGCTTTGAGCGCGATTCCCTCCGCCGAATGGTCCAGCAGAACCTCGTCGCCCTTGTCGGTGCAGGGGAGTTCACCGGCGATGCAGCCGCCGGAGTTTGGCAAACCGCGCCAAACTGGCGCATGGTTGCCCCGGCAATGGACTTCTTCGAGGAGACAATCGTCAATAGCCAGGCGGAAATCAGGATATACAGGCTTTTCCTCACCGCCCTGTCCTCCCGCATCGCCGACTCCTGCGACCCCGCCCTCGAAGAGCGGGTCAAACGCCGCCTGGAGGAGCTGGGCGGGCCACCGGACTAACCGGGTAGTCACCGCCAGCGCTTCCCGGCGCCATGCCTGCCGGCCATTCAGCCGACCCCGGCGGCGGCGGCGATTTCCGCGGCATCGTCCACAACCCTTCCCAGAGGCTCCAAATCCCCACGGGGGCGGAACCCCCATGAACAGAGAATGAAGGGCATCCCGGCCGCCTTTGCGGTTTCCGCATCCACAGCCGTGTCCCCAACGTACAGGCATTCCTCGGGGGCTACGCCAAACTCCGCGCAAAGGCCAAGCACCCCGCGCGGGTTTGGCTTGCGGGGGCGCCCGTCCCCGCCCCCCATGACCGGGAACGGGCCCGGGAAGAACCTGGCCACCAGATCGCGGGCGATATGTTCGTCCTTGTTCGTGGCCACACCGACATGGATTCCATTTGACCGCAGGGCGGCGACCAAATCAGTGATTCCCGGATAAGGGGCGGTGTCCACAAAGGCGTTGGCGGCGTAATGGGCCACGTATTCCCCAAGAATCGACTCGAAAGACGGATGGCCCGCGCCAATGCACCTTTCGATTAGAACCCTTGACCCGTTGCCTGTAAAACACATTATCTCTTCCTTGGTCCGTTCCGGCAACCCATGCCGCCGCATCACATGGTTCACCGCTGCCGCCAGACCGCCCGCAGAATCAATCAAAGTCCCGTCCAAATCAAAAATCACCGCTCTTTTCATGCTTCTATTTTACCACAACCTTACTGAAGGACCTGTCCCTGCTATTAACATCCCTAAAAAAGGCCACCTCGCGGTGGCCTCGTATTTTTATGATATTGTCAAATCAGGCGCAACTTTTACGGTTGACCCCTCCGGGTACTTGCCGGCAATAATCGCCCTGGCTATCGGCGTTTCCAGTTCGCGCTGTATTGTCCGCCGTATTGGCCGCGCACCATAAACCGGGTCAAACCCGATCTCAGCAATTTTGCCCACGGCGCCATCCGCCATCTCCAAACCAAGACGCTGCTCAGACAGGCGCTTCCTCAACTCACCCAGCTGCAACTCGACAATTCGGGCAATTTCCTCATGCCCAAGCTGCCTGAATATCAGAGTTTCGTCAAGCCTGTTGAGGAATTCGGGACGGAACGACCTCTTCAGCAATTCCATCACCTTGCCCCTGACAGCTTCATCTACGCCACCATTGCCCTCGGCGATATATTCAGAACCTAGATTGCTCGTCAGTATCAATATCGTGTTCTTGAAATCGACAGTCCTTCCATGGCCGTCAGTAAGCCTGCCATCGTCAAGGACTTGCAACAGTACATTGAACACGTCGGGGTGCGCTTTTTCTATTTCGTCCAGAAGCACCACGCTATATGGCTTCCTTCTTACGGCCTCTGTTAGCTGCCCCCCCTCTTCATAACCGACATAGCCCGGAGGCGCGCCAACAAGACGTGAAACGGCGTACTTCTCCATGTATTCCGACATGTCAATCCTGACTATGCTATCCTCGGAGTCGAATAGTTCGGCCGCAAGCGTCTTTGCCAATTCCGTCTTTCCGACGCCCGTGGGCCCCAGGAATAGAAATGCGCCGATAGGACGTCTGGCGTTGCGGATGCCGGCACGCGACCTCAAAACGGCATCTGCGACTGCCTCCACGGCTTCGTCCTGACCTATCACCCTGGACTTGAGTGCCTTGTCAAGATCCAACAGTTTTTCACGTTCTCCCGCCATGAGTTTCTGGACGGGGACGCCAACCCATCGTGATACGACCTCTGCGATTTGCGCTTCCGTTACAGCCTCGGAAAGTAGTGCGGTTCCACCGTTTTCGACGAGTTTTGCACTTGCGTCCTTGAGCTTTTTTTCTAGTTCAGGAATCGTCCCGTAACGCAGCTTTGCCGCCGTCTCATGGTCATACTCCCGCTCTGCCCTGTCGTAGTCGCGCCGCGCCTTGTCCAACTCATCGCGCAGGACCTTGGTCGTGTCGCGCACCTTCTTTTCATTTTGCCATTGCGCCGTGAGAGCATCAGCCTTGGACTTCAGCTCAGCGAGTTCCTTGCGCAACTCATCCAGACGGGTCTTCGACGCCTCATCCTTCTCCTTCTTCAGAGCAGTTTCCTCTATCTCAAGCCGAGTAACCTTTCGTGTAAGTTCATCGAGTTCGGACGGCATTGAGTCCATTTCCGTGCGAATTGAGGCACAGGCCTCATCAAGGAGGTCTATTGCCTTGTCCGGCAGAAAACGATCCTGGACATAGCGGTCTGACATAGTCGCGGCGGAAACAAGCGCCCCATCGGTTATCTGGACGTTGTGGTGCTTTTCGAACGACTCCTTTATCCCGCGCAGGATCGATATCGTGTCCTCGACCGATGGAGGATCAACCATGACTGGCTGGAAGCGACGTTCAAGCGCGGCGTCCTTTTCCATGTACTTGCGGTATTCGTCAAGAGTTGTCGCCCCTATGCAGTGCAACTCGCCACGCGCCAGCATCGGCTTGAGCATATTGCCGGCGTCCGTCGACCCCTCGGTCTTCCCAGCGCCAACTATCGTGTGGATTTCGTCGATGAAGAGCAGAATGCGCCCCTCGGAAGATTTTATTTCCGTCAGGACGGCCTTCAGCCTTTCCTCAAATTCGCCACGATACTTCGCCCCGGCCATAAGGGCCGTCATGTCGAGCGAAAATATTGTCCGGTTCTTCAGTCCTTCCGGGACATCGCCGCGGACTATTCGCTGAGCCAAACCCTCCACGATGGCGGTCTTGCCAACACCCG
>JAFWPM010000295.1 GCA_017509565.1 Kiritimatiellia bacterium
GCCGGGCTTTTCAATGCCGGCCACCTCCACGGCCGCAGGCGCGGGCGGCGTCCCTGGCCGGGCGCCCTCCCCGGCCGGCCTGCGCCGCGTGGACAATGCGGCCGCGGCTATCACCAGCGCGACCAGGGCCACAAATGCCATACGTCCGCCGCGCTTCGCGCCATGTTTTTTCCTTGCGACTATCCCCGCCATTGGCAGACTCCTTCAATGACAATGTTACGCGCCGGGCTGGCGGCCATCCTGCCCCAGCAGCTCGACGACCTGTTTCTGAACTTCCCCGATTGCGTCAAGGCGCAGCTGCGGGTCCACGATGAGAAAGGTGTCGCCGCTCGCCTTGTGCTCGTATACGCGCAATATGCCGCCCTCTGGGCGCGGCTTCGCGGCCCGTTCTACAAGCTGGCGCTTCCGCTCCAGCATGACCGCGAGTATGTAGATGACATTTACGTTGGCCGGGTCGTCGAGTTCTACAAGCCGGCGGAGCAGCGTCTCGGCCGTTTCGCGCCTTATGGGCTCGTCCTTCGACGCCGCCGGCGCGGCGGCGATGGTCGATTGCCACTGGCTGAACGGCTCTTCGCCGGCGGGGCGCTTGTCCCAGCAGCCAGGGCAATAGTCGCGGCGCTCGTAGGAGCCGTCCATCGTGGCGAAGAGCGCGGAGACGCACTCGCCGTCCCGCTGGAAGCCGTCGCCGCAGATGTGGCACACCCTTGCCCTGGGCTTTATGTTCCATTCCTGTGCCATGTCACTCTATCCTTCCCCTCGCGTATCGGATAAGGCCGGCCAAATCCTTCAGAATCGCCACCTCCGAAAATCCGGCGTCCTCCATCAGGGAGCGCACGGCCGCGCCTTGCCCGTCGCCGATTTCCAGAAAGAGGAACCCGCCGCGCCTGAGGGCTATCGCGGAATCGTGTATTACGCCGCGCAGCGTGTCCAGTCCGTCCGGGCCGCCGTCGAGCGCGCTGCGTGGCTCGTGGTCGCGGATAAGTGGAGGCAGGGCGTCTACGGCCGCGCTTTCGATGTATGGCGGATTTGAGACGATGGCGTCGAACGACCCGGGCGCGGCGCCGGCGCAATTCTCGCCAAGGATGAATTCGACGCGGCCGGAGAGCCCGAGCCGCCCGGCGTTCTCGCGCGCAAGCGAGAGCGCGGCCTCCTGGCTGTCCACGGCCGTCACCCGGCACTGCGGGCGCTCATAGGCGAGGGACAGCGCGATTGCGCCCGTCCCCGTGCCGATGTCGCAGATGCGTGGGGCGCCGGAAGCCCACACGCCGGGCTCGTCGAGAACCAGGGAGACCAGCCCCTCCGTCTCCGGGCGCGGGATCAGCGCGCGCCTGTCCGTCTTAAGGGTCAGCATCCTGAAGTCCCAGTCGCCGACGACATACTGGACCGGTTCGCCGGCGCCAAGGCGGCGCAGCCCCCCGCGAAGACGTTCCACTACATCCGGCGGAGGCGCCTCGGCCAGCGGCAGGTCTGTGCGGCGGCGGCCAAGCGCGGCGGCGGCAAGCCATTCGCAGAGGAGCCGCCCGTCGCCCACGCCGCGGCGGCCAAGCCAGGCCGCGCCCGAATCGATCAGGTCGCCAAGCGTCCGCCCGTCTGCGCTCTGCGGTTCGGCAAACATTTCCCGCCGCAGTTAAAACGGCATCACGTCGCCGTCGTCGTAGTCGGCCACTGGCGGGACGTCCACCTCGGCCTCCATGCCGCCGGAGGATCCGCCCGCCGCGTCAAGCGATTCCAGCTTGATGGCGTCGATGTCGACAAAATACTTGCCGTTCCACTCGCGCCCGCTGAGGCCGAATGTGGCCTTCACGCGCTCGCCGGCCTTGAAGCCGTCGAGGATCGCGCAGCGCTCCTTCTTGAAGTTCATGGCAATGTCCTGCGGGTAGCGGTCGCCTTCCGTCGTGATGACGAACTGGCGCTTCGTGAACCCGCTTGGGAACGTCTGCATGTCGCTGATGAGCTTGATGGTTCCGGTCATTTCGTATAGCATGGCTTTAGGCTCCTGGTGTTTGTTCGCTAAAAAAGGTTGGGCGCCGCCCTAGGCCTTCCCGGCCCAGAGCGAGTCAAGGTCGTAGTATTCCCGCGCCTCGCGGATGAACAGGTGCACGATTACGTCGATGTAGTCCAGCACGACCCAGCCGCTCTCATGGTCGCCCGTAGCCCTGTAGCCGGGGACGCCGTCCTGCTTGAGGGCGGACCTGACATCCGACACGAGCGCGCGCAGGTGCGGCGTGGAGAGGCCCGTCGCCGCGACATTGAAGTCGGTGACCGACGAAGTCCCGCGCACATCGTACACCTTGATGTCCTCGGCCTTCCTGTCCTCAAGGATGGCCGCGATTCTTTTGGCTAGTTCTTCTGAGTTCATCGGTAGATATTCTACCAAAAATCCGCGAACATTGTCGGCAAACCGTCGGGGCGGCCCCAATGGCGCAGCGGGAATCGCGAAACGCCGGGCGAGTGGCGTCAACGCCGGATTGCGCGATCGCGGCCGGGGAGCCGGTAGGCATGGCGCGAACCGAGGCCGATCGATTCGACTACGGCGGGGGCGAGACGTGGGACGAGTTCGAGACCGGCCGGGTGGTGGGCGTCGCTTGCCAGATAGAAGCGGCAGCCTTCGTCCCGCGCGAAGCGGAAGAGGCGGAGCGAGTCTTCCGGCGGGATGCCGCGCCGCCGGTTCGCGTCAAAGCTCGCCATGTTGAGTTCGATCCCGGCGCCGCGTTCGGCAAAGCCGCGCATGGCGTCGCGGAAGCGGTCCTCCGGAACGGCGCGAAGCACCGCCCCGAGGTCGCCGTCGGCGAACATGAGTCCGCAGTTGAGATGCGCGATCCCAACTTTCTCCCAGGGCAGCGCCATGCCAAGCAGGGTTTCCAGTCGCGAGACCAGGAGTTCGGCGCGCCGTTCCGCCGTCGCGCACTCCGCCGGACGGACGAATCCCGCCATGTGGAAATGGTTGGGCGGAATGACGATGAAGTCGAATCGGCCGCAATGCTCCGGCGCAAGGCCGAGAACCCCCGCGGCCGAAAGTTCCGTCTCGCAGCCGAAGACAAGACGCACCGGACCGCCGTCGGGCAATGGCAGATCGGCCGACACGTGTTCCAGGCCGCAGCCGTCGAGGTACGTGCCTTCCGAACCCGGGACGGCCGGCGCGTCCCAGAAGTGGTCGGTGAAGGCCATCGCGGTGTAGCCGTGCGCCTTTGCGAAGGCGAGGAGATTTTCAGGCGTCTGCTCCGGGTCGTTGGAGCAACCGGAGAGGTGCGAGTGGCAGTGCAGGTCGTGGTCGATGGGAAACATTAAAAAGTTGAAAGGTTGAAAGGTTGAAAAGTTGAAAAGTTTAAAGGGTGAAAGGCCAATTGGAATTGGGATTGGCAATTGGCAACAGTCTCACACTGGCAACATTTTTGAATCTACGGGGTCTGTCCCAATAAATCCGGTTGAACGGTTGAAAGGTTGTCGGCGCATGGGGCGCAGGCCTCTACGTCAGCGCCTCAGGCCCTCCAGAAGGGCACGCTTGCGCGGGTTGTCGTCCGACGGCGCCATGTGGCCGATGTCCGGGCCTTCGTGCTCGACGCTCCACCCGCGCCATTCGCGAAAGGCGTGGTAGGTCCAGTCCCAGCCGTATTCCCCGAAAACGGAAATGATGTCGCGGAGCCAGATGTCCGCGCCCTCCGCCCACGCGACGGCGCTGAACTCGCCCACGTAGATTTTCGCGCCGTGGCGCAGCTGGAACTGGCGCACTGGCGCGAGCGCGGAGCGCAGGAAGCCAGCATCCCATCCGCGCGACTCGTCCGGCCAGCGGCAGCGCGCCATCGACATCCCCTGGATCCCCTGGTGCGTGAAGTCGCCGGGCCCGTACATGTGGACTTCGTAGATGACGTTCGTCAGCGCGAGCGGCGAGAGGTTCCGGTAGCCCTCCGGCGCGTCGTTGGCGTTGCATTCCACGATGACCGGCGTTTCCGGGTCGATTTCCCGGATGGCCTCCGCGGCGCGGCGCTGGAGGTTCCAGCCGTCCATCCCCGGCGGCGCCGCACGCTGCTGCTGCGGCTCGTTGCAGAGGTCGTAGCCGTAGATCGCGTCGCCGTTGCCCTTGAAGCGGCGCGCGATGCGTCGCCAGCATTCGACGAAATGGCCGGCGAAGGCCGCGTCGTGGAACATGTTCATTTCGTGCGATGCGTCGCGTCCGCCGGGCGTGACGTGCAGGTCGATGGCGACCTTCAGCCCGTATTTCCGGGCGAGCGGCAGCACGACGCCTTCGACATGGTCCAGCTTGCCGTCCAGCCAGCGGTCGTAGTCGTCGAGATCGGCGTTGGTTCCGACGCCGTGCCAGTCGCGCACCATCTGGTAGCGCAGGAGCGTGGCGCCCCACGAGGCGAGCGTCGCGAAGTCGCCCTCGTTCATGTCGCGTCCGCTTGGCGACATCACGCCCCTTAGGGGCCGATCGGGATTTGTGAACATTCCCTTCGGTGCGAAATACTCGCACCGGTGGTTCTGGTTCGTGACGGGCCAGATCGGCGCGAGATCGCCGATGCGGAGCGACGAGAGGTCGAAGACGACGGTGCCGGATGTCCCTTGGAGGCCGAGATGGAGGGTGCCGGGGCCGTCCGCGCCGCGGAACCAGCCCATTTGGCGAAACGAGACGTCCTGCCACGGAAACGAGCCGAGCGGCGCGCCGGCGCCGGGATAGCGCATGGCGCCCGTGAACCGGTCCCGCCAGCTGAGCATGAACTTGAAGCCGAGCCACGGCTGCGTCGGCGTGGCGATGTCCTCGCCGCGGACCCGGACGTGCGCCTCGAAGCCGCGCCCCTCCCACGGCGAGAGGTCGATGTCCGTCCGCGCCCACTGGGTCTGCGGGTAAAGGCCCTCCGGGATCGAGACCGTGAGCAGGTCGCCGTCGATGCGGCAACCAGGCGTGAGCCGCCAGACGCGGCCGCCGTGTTCGGCGAGTCGGGTGTCCTGCCCGGCGGCGTGTGCCGGGATGCCCGCCGCCATGGCGAAGCCAGCGGCGAGAAGGAATGCTGTTTTCATGTCTTGGGTTCTGACGATCGCCGCAGGGGCTTCGAACGCCTTTCTGCCTTATTCCGCGCTTGCGGGGCACGCTACGCGGACGCCTGCGATGTTGTAGCGGCCGTTGGCAATTCCCTCTGTGCGAAAGGCGCTACGGCACGATGCGGCGGAGTGGCGATACGAGCCTCCACGCCAGACACGATATGCGCCAGCGTTGCCGGTGAGGTCTTTCGCGGGATTGGCGGGATCCACGTTCACGGCTCCCCCATGCGCGGACGGATTGTTCTCGAACCAGTCGTTGCACGGCTCGAATACATTGCCGTTCATGTCGTAGAAGCCCCATGCGTTCGGGGCGTGGGTGCCAACCGGCATCGTGCCGCCGTCGGCGGCGGACCAGGTCGTGTTGCCCTCGGACACCTGGTTCTGGATGTTTGCGCGCCCGTAGCAGGCCAGGGCCGCAAGGTTGGCGTCGGTCGTGTTGGACAGGTAGTCCGAACCGTCGCCCCACTTGCCCTCTCCGTTCCCTGCGCGGCAGGCGAACTCCCACTGCGCCTCAGACGGCAGGTCGAACGCGATGCCGGTCTTCGTGCGCAGACGACCAATGAAGGAGTTGGCGTGCGGAGGGTTCGGCCAGTAGTAGGTCGCCGCTCCGCTTGTTTCTGAATTGCTGAGGCGTAGCTCATTGTAGCAGACATATTCGACGGGACGCCACTTTTTGTCGGCCTCGTATTGGAAGCATGACGGATTCGGGCGGCTCGGCTGGACGAGTGCCCACTGCGACTGCGTCACTGGAAACACGCCGAGGTAGTAGTTGGCGTCAAGTCGCACCTTGTGCGTCGCCTCTTTGGCAGTGATGCGGCCAAGCTCGGCGACGCTGCCCATCGTCCACTCAACGCCGGCGGCGGGGACCTTGCGCATCACGAGCGAGGATTCGCGGTAGTCGCCGTTGTCGAGCAACCCGCCGGGGAGGAAATCGACGGCCGGATAGTAGCGCTGCGTGTCCGGCTGCGCGGCGGAGGAGATGTCCACCACCATGTAGTCGGGCGGATTGTCGAGCGGCCAGGCGGACACCACGGCCTTTGCGCAGCCGTCGCCCACCTTGAAGCCTTCGCCGTTGGCGTCGAGCCACGAATCGGCCGGCTTCCATGTGATCGTACAGACGCCGTTCGCGGCGTCGGCGTCCGTCACCTTGCGCCAGACGGCTCCAGTCGCGCTGGAGATGTATTGGCCGCCAATGGATGTCCACCCGGTCGTGGCATTCGGCGTCGCGTTGGTCATGATGTCGAGCGTGACCACGGCCGGCCCTGAAAGTTCGTAGGTGATCGTCACATTGCAGTTGACGGTGTTCTGGGCCATTTGGACGTTGGCCACGTCAACGGCCAATGCGGACGATGCGGCCATTGCGGCGGCCAGGAAAGCTTGGGACATTGTGAAGTTCATGGTATGGTCTCCTTTGGTTTGGGCAAGTTGGCTACCTGATGACAATGACGAAGCCGCCATTCTTGATGGAGGAAAGGGCCATTGGGCGCGATTCGGCGACGGCGTGGTGGCGGACGTCCAGCGGGCCGGTGGCCGACTCCACCGCGGCGACGCCCGCCGTGGCGGCCGATGCGGTGTCGCCAGAAATGATGAACTGGTATTCGTCGGCCGGGGCGGGGACGGCCGCCCCGGCGGTAGCGAGCGCCGCGGATGCGGCCAGGAATGAGCGAGTTGTGGGGTTCATGGTTGTGTTTCCTTCAAAATCTTCGATTGCTGCCGATCGCTGTCTATTGCTGTCGAAATCGGAAGTGGCCCCTGCGGCCGCGACGGGGCGCGGCCCTCCCGTGTCCTGCGCCACGCCTGTAACGGCGAGGCCGTAAACCGCCGCGCCGAGGGTGGCGAGGCCGCAGAGCGCCAGTGCGAGCAAGATCGCCCTGCCGCCGGGTTTCTTCGCCGCTGCGCCCATTTTGGCGGCGAGGGCCTTGCGGGCGACATGAAGCCGCCACTTGACCGTGCTTACGGGCTGACCCACGAACTTTGCCACCTTTGCGACTGGCTCGTCCATGAGGTAGTGCATGACAATCACTTCCTTCAGGTCCTGCGGTAGGGTATCAATCGCCTCGTGGAGAAGCGAGTGGTCGAGGTTGCGGTAGACGTCATCCTGGGCGCGCTCGTCCGCGATGTCCGGGACCACGCCCGGATAGACCTCGTTCTGGTGCGACTTGCGGCGGACATCCGTCGTGTGGATGTTCACAAGAATCTGGCACATCCACGCGAAAAAGGCCGATTGTTCAAGGTAGTCGTCGATCCCGTCGACCACGGCGGCGAAGGTTCGGTTCAGCAGTTCCTCGGCGTCGCCCGGGTCATGGCAGAAGCGGCGGGCCAGGGTCATCAGCCCCGCCTTGTATTCGGCTTCCAGCCGTTTCGCCCCGCGTTCGCGGTCCTGCTTGATTTCCTCGACGATATCCATTGAGATGTGACTCTCCACAGATATTATAGCGGATGCGGGCCCAAAGGATAGTTGTGCGCAAAGGGTCAGGTGCTTTGCTTTCTCAACGGCTGATTTGCCTTCCTCCGTCGTTCAGCGCCATAGCCCCCAGTTTGTCAAATAGAAAGTGCACCCGATAGGAAATCGGGAGATTTTTGATTTGCCAAATACTGAACACTCAGCAACCGCTCGCTGTCATGCTGTTTGCAGAGGTGGGTCGTGGAAGCTTGTCCGATGTCAGGGGCGCGGCGGGAAGCGGCCGTCCCCGGAGGGGCGGCGCGTAGCGCCGAGGACGCGACCCCCGCGCCCCTGACGGGTGCTTTCTTCATGCGGCTGAAGCGCTCCTGCTTTCGCCGTATGAGTCCAAGTGGCTTCCGAATTTTGGCAAGCAGATCTATTCCGGACAAGCCCTCCCTCCGCTTTGCAAGGGCCTGTTTCTGCGCATCGGTCAGGGACTTCGATTCCATGCATCGCTCATACGGGGTTCTCGGCTTGTCGTAGCGGCAGCGGCTTCCCTTGCCGTCGGCGCGCCTTTCCTTCGCGACGAGCATCTTGCATGGCTGGAAGAAGTTCACGAAGTCCGACCACATGCCGCACAGGCGGATGGGATTGGGTTCAAGCCCCGGGCAGTCAAGCCGGATTTCGCCGAAGAGCTGGCGCCCCACCGACTGGTTTTTCTCCTCCACATGGGCGTTGTCGTTGCTCTTGCGGGCCCTCGACCGCCAGACGAATGGGCGCCGGACCATCTTCCCGAGGTATGCCATCACAATATTTCGCCGCCATTGTCAGAATGGATGGCGGCGAACGGAAATGGGAACCTCTCCATGCACCTTTCAAGCGCGGCGAGCGTCGTCCTCTGCCCACGGTTCCACGCCGGGCTCAGTTCAGTCCACTGCGTATGCCTGTCCGTGCATGTGAGCATAAAGGGACAGACAATCTATTGACAATGAGGGGCGGGAATGGTAATATTTGTAGCGAATGGAGGAAAATAGCATGCGGAAGTCTCGGATAAAGAACGAAGGTGAGGGGTGGTACCACGTGGTGAGCAGGACGGCGTAC
>JAFWPM010000296.1 GCA_017509565.1 Kiritimatiellia bacterium
ATCGGGACTGCGGAGGAGCTTATCGCATTTGCAAAAAGCGTCACGGACGGCTCTAAGGGCGGCTATGCCGGTCAGACCGTGGTGCTTACCGCAGACATCGACTGCAAGGATGTGGAATGGACGCCGATCGGCACGATGAATCTTGATGACATGAGCGATTATTCGTGTATGTTCCAAGGTGTATTTGACGGGCAGGGACACACGATCTCCAATGTGACCTTTGATGCGGATTACCCGATCTGCGGTGCAGGCATCATCGGCATGAACCTCGGCGCCGCGCGCCATCAGGCCGTCGGCGAAGCCCCGCCTGTCGCGCATGGCGATGTCGTCAGCCATGGCCGCCGACGCGGCCACGGCAATTGCGGCTAGAACTTGGTGCAGGCGCTTGGAAGTCATTGCTCTGGTTTTGAGGCGTTGCGCTGGCTACGGGCGGGCGTCGTCCCCCGAAGTCGCGAAGGAGATGTTCCAAATGTCGGCGAGGCGGCAGGTGTCGACGACTCCGATGAGGCTTTCGGTCAGGGACTCCCTGTCGGCGCGGATTATGACCGGCTGTCCGGGGAAGAGCCTGGCGAGGCTGGACAGGCGCTCCCTCAGCTCGTCCCGTGTGTATTTGCGCTGGTTCACGGTAATCGTCCCATCCTTGGAGATGTTGATGATCACCTCGCCCGGGAGGCGGTCCGGCATCTGCGACGACTGCGCGGACGGCAGGACGACATCGACCTCCATTTCCCACTGGGAGAAGACCGAGGTGGTTATGAAGAAGCACAGCAGCAGGAACACGACGTCGATCATCGCCGTGAACTGGAATTCAGGCAGCGCCTGGCTGTTTTTTGCAAGAAGGCTCATTTGCCGAGGCCCTTTCTCGCGGCTATGGCGGTGACGATTTCGGCGGATGCGGCCTCAAGGCGTCCGGCCAGGCTGGCCACGCGGCGGCGGAAAATCGCGTAGGCGAACATGCAGGGGATTGCAACAAGAAGGCCGGCGATGGTGGTGACGATGGCCTTCGACACGCCCTGGGCTAGAATGACGGGCTTCGCGGCGAGCAGGACATCCTGGGCAATCGAGCCGAAGGCCTGGAGCATGCCGAGCGTCGTGCCGAGAAGGCCGATCATCGGGGCGATGGCGGAGAGGTCGAGGAGGAGCTGGGCCTGCGACTGCATGGACTCCGCGAAACGCGACCCCTCGGAGCGGACAAGGTCGCGGAGCAGCTCGTCGTCGGAGCCGCCGCTGGTTGCGCGGACGCAGTCCAGGGCGACAGTCGCGACGGAGGCGAAGGCGCCCCCCCTGCCCTCGCAGAGCCGGCGGGCGGCGACGTCGTCGCCTTCGAGAATCGACTCTCGGACACTGGCGACGAGGCGCCTTGGGACAACGGCGGACTCGCGGAATGCGAACATGAAGTATATCACGAGCATCACGGCGAAGACCGAGACGCCGAGGAGCACCCACATTATCCAGCCGCCGCTGTTCCAGGCCTCGGCGAACGACATCCCGTATACGGCGGACGCCGTGCTTGCGCCGGACGTGGCCGGGGCCGGCTGCTGCGCCGCCTCGATCACGGGCGGGGGCGCGTCCGGGATTTCCGGGATGGCTACCTGGGCCAGGCCCGGCAGGGCCGCTGCGGACGACAAGGCCATGAGAAATGTGGCGATGGTCTTTTTCATGATTTCCCAATATACCAAAATTAACGCTGGAAAGATAGGGCGAAGGGCTTTTTGAAATGTTCGCGGACGGTTGCGGCGGCGAGCTTGGGGCGGCGGAAACCGTCATAGATGCCGGCGAGGTTCTGGGCGAAGGGCTTGACCCGGATTGTGGCGCCATCCCTGTGGAAACTGCGCGCGTCGGTGAACTGCCAAATTGTGAATCCGCAGATTTCAGGGTTCGCAAACGCGGCGTCGATCGCGTCGCCCAAGTACTCGGCCTCGAACTCCTCGGTCCACTGCGCGGCCGCGGGGTCGCGCTGGCCGTAGACCCCGCAGGTGCCCATCTCGGATACCATGATTGGCTTCCCGGGGTAGAGCGCGCGGAAGCGCGCAACGATTTCGTCGACATTTTCGCCGATAATTCGACGGAGATGCGCCGGTTCGCCGGCCTGCGTGCCAATCCATCCGGGATAGGTGTTGAAGGCCACGATGTCGGTGTTGGCATTGGCGATGTCGTCTTCGTTGTGGCAGCAGGCATAGGCGACAAGGCGGCCGGAGTCCTCCGCCCGTATCGTCTCGATGAGCCTGTCGGCAAGCGCCTTGCCCTCGGGCAGGTTCGACGCGAATTCGTTCATGAAGGCGAATATTATGACGGATGGGTGGTTGAAGCTGGCGCGGACCATCGCGCGCGTTTCGGCGAGCTGGTCGGCGATGAAGCCGGGATCTGTGAGTTCGCCCTTCGCCATCTCGGAGTGGGAGCCGTTTCCCCAGCCAAGTGATTCCTCCCAGACGAGGATGCCGGTTTCGTCGCAGAGGTCGAGGAAGCGCTGCGACTGCTGGTAGTGGCAGCCGCGCACGAAATTGCATCCGAGGGACTTGAGGTTCTGGAGGTCGAGGACCATGAGCGACTCCGGTGTGGCCGCGCCGAATGTCGGGTGGGCCTCATGCCTGTTCACCCCCTTGAGGAAAAGCGGTTCGCCGTTGAGGAATATCCTCCGGTCCCCGGCCTCGACCTGGCGTATGCCGAAACGTGCGGCAACAGCGTGTTCGCCGCCGTTGCCCCCGGTGGCGAGCTCCACGACGTGCAAGTTTGGCGAATCTGGCGACCAGAGGCGGAACCCGGGGACGTTCACCGTTGCCCTGCCGTTTTTGAAGGTGGCGGGGACTTCGTTTTTCCCGTCGAAGAGCAAAGTCGCGGCAAAGTCGCGCTCCGCGAAGTTCACCGCCTCGACCTCCACAGTCCCGGCCCTGTAGTCGCGCGTCCTGACGAAAAGCCGACGGTTGTCGAAGGCGAGCGAGACGCCGTGGTAGAAGCCACCGTGGCAGTAGAAGTCATAGTAGGGTCGCGCCAGCTTCATCGTCGCGAAGTCGAAGCGGTTGTCCAGCGCCGCGAACAGGGTATGCTCGCCGGCGTCGAGCGGGCCCGTCTCCAATTCAAGGCGCGCGTATGGGTATGGGTGGACGCCAAGGGGGCGGCCGTCGATCCTGAAGTCGCCGCGAAGCCCCATCCCGTCCACTACGAGCCACGTGTTCGGCACGGGGCGGGCAAGGCGGAAGGTCCGCCTGTACAGCGCGGTCCCGCGCCTGCACAGCGTCTCCGGCATCATGTCGAAGCAGGCCGGGACCGCCATGCGCCCGGTCGCCGCGAACGATTCGTCCGCGACCTCCTCA
>JAFWPM010000297.1 GCA_017509565.1 Kiritimatiellia bacterium
AGTCCTCCATCCAAAGCAGGTATTCTGGAATGCAAATTCCCAGCAGTGCGCGCGCCGAGGCGACTCCTACCATGTCCCCCTCCTTGTCAACGACTGGAATCTCCGAAAGACGGGTGCGCACAATCGTGTCGATGGCGTCCTTGACGCTGTTCGTCTCGCGCAGGACGGCGGCTGGCGGCGTCATCATGTCTCCGGCTGTCACGATGTGGCGCGACTGCCCGCCGCCATGCAACAGGGCCAGAAGCTCTTCGGCGCTGGCGCATGCCAGGCAACGGTCACGAAATCCAGGCGTCAAAAGGCGGCGGCTCAGACCTGCCGCGACCT
The DNA here is from genome assembly GCA_017509565.1 of Kiritimatiellia bacterium. GTDB lineage: Bacteria > Verrucomicrobiota > Kiritimatiellia > RFP12 > JAAYLN01 > RGIG5952. The sequence goes on from JAFWPM010000297.1 coordinate 325, forward strand.
TAAGGTAGGCGGCCGGGGAAAATCTCGGAGTGAGGACAAGGAAGACTATGGTGGCACGGCGCCCCTTTGGCGAGAAGAGGATGCCGGACTGCGATGTCGCGACCGCGACGACTGGTTCGTCGACGCATTCAAGCCGCGCGTGCGGCATTGCGATTTCAGGCGTAATGAAAGTCGGCGCCTCCAGTTCGCGTTCCTCGATGGCGGCGATGGCCGTCGCCGTTTCGATTCCCGGACAAGATTTCGCCAATTCCCCCACCATTACCTTTATCAACTGGCCACTTTCCGAAATCCCGGTGCGGCAAAGCGCGCATCTAACCGGAAATGACTGTTCCTGTGGCCTGGCTGATGTGGTTTCAGATACCATGTCCCTGCTCTCCTAAGTCGCGCATGGCCGAAATGCTTGGTTTCGGCCACGCACAAATGAAACTTCCCGCCTAAGGCGGTATCAGTCTATTATGCCACAATTCCGCCTTTTCCGCAAGGGACAGCCGGTGGCGCGGATTGTGTGAAAAGTGCAAGGCCAAATTCGTCATCGGCGTCCCGCAATGTTTCCATCACAGTGGCGCGGGGGTTGTTTGGACATGATCTTGTAAATCTTGTTAATCATGTCAAAAGAAAAACTACGGCATTCGACCTTCAACCTTGCGACCTTCGACTGGTGTTCATGGTTGCGACTGGGGGCTACAGACTCGTCCGGAAGTCCAGCTCCTCGCCGGCGGGACGCTCGATTTCACTCGGCCGTGGCACCGAAAAATCCGAACGGCCTCCAGGGACTTCCTCTGCTAATGATCACAGCAGAGGCGCAAAGTTGTTGTTTTGACAGGATTGCCCTCACGCAGAGCCGCTGAGGCGCCTGCGCCTGTTGAAAGGTTGAAAAGTTGAAAGGTTGAAAAGTTGAAAAGCCTCGGTTTGGGGAATTGGAATTTGCGATTTGTGGTCAATTGCGGCGATTGTCATTTGTGGTCAATTCCTCATTGTGGCCAAAATGCTCCACCTTCACCCTCCCGAAGCCGCGCAGGTCCGGCGTTTCGTCGGCTGCGGAAGCGCCGCAGCTAAGACTGGCGATTGCCACGACGGTGGCGACGGCTCGTTCGAGTGTTTTTTTCATTTTCGTTTCTTCCTTTCCTTTGCCACCGCGCGGACGCGGGCGATGATGCCGGCGGCGGTGCCAATTCCGAAGCGATCCCCGACGCGCAGCAGATCACCGTCGGTGATGGCGGAAAACTTGCCGCAGACCGAAAGCTGGTGGAGTCCGCCGTGCGCGCTCCACGGATCTTCCTCCGGGAAGTCGGATCCGGTGAGGTCGTATGCCGGCGCAAGACGCCATGACTCACCTTCGCGCAGCACGAACGAAAAGTTCTTCGGATGGTCGTCGCATTCGTCCATGACGACGTTGAAGACCATGCGGCGGAAAAGTTCCTCGCGATCCTCCCACGGGAGGCCGAGTTCGTCGGCGGCGACGAAAAGCCGCTCGTATCCCCGATGTTCCTGCGGCGCAGACGGCGGGACATGCGTCATTGCCGCGAAGGAAAGCAGATGGTGGCGGCGCTTCCCGTCGCGGTCGAAGCGCCTGGTGGCGAAATGCCGCAGTCCGTCCACCTCGACGAGTGCCGCTTCCGCCATCTTGATTCCTGCGGCGACGGCGGAGCACCGCATCTCGAATTCCCGTTCGCCGCGCCAAGGGTACTCTTTTGGCGTGAACTTGAAAATCCAATGTTCGAATCCGTCGGGGACGTCGCCGTCGCCAAACACGAGGCGCCCCGAATTGCGATCCCAGCCGACGACGGCCTTCGCCTGCGCGCCGCCAGCGGACGATCCAAGGCGCACGATGAGGCGCAGAGCCTCGTCGCCAGCCATTCCGGCAAGTTCGCCATTCGCGGCCCGGCGCGCCGATTCCACGAGTTCCCGCAATTCAAGCGGAGACGGATTCGACCGCGGGCCGCGTTCCGGCTCGTAGCACAAAGCCCCCATTCCGCGGCGCCCCATGTAGGCCAGACGATCCAGAGACGTGATTTCGCGACGCGACAGCCCTCGCTCCGAAAACCAGAAATCAACGAGACCGGAGCCGAACGCGTCCGGGAGCGAATCCGCGAACACGGGCGGCAGGCCTCCAAAGGCCTCGACGGGCAAGTCGGGGAATGCGTATGGCTCGCGACGCAGGGGCATCATGAGCGGCGCAATTTCAATCCCCGACGCAACGAACGCCGGATCGTAGCGGAATGCGAAAACGCCGGGGCGAGGAGCCGGGGCGAGGATTCCGGCGCGCCTCCCCCACAACTCGACGAAAATGCGCGAAACGTGGGAAAAACTAGGCATGGCGCACCACCTTTCCGCGACCCTCCGGAGACGCGCGACGGCGGCGCGGCGCGTTCGGCGGGCGGTCGAAGAGCGCGTCGCCCAGTTCCGGGG
>JAFWPM010000298.1 GCA_017509565.1 Kiritimatiellia bacterium
AGTTGTCCTTCAGTTTCTCGTAGAAGTCGTGGAGCGTCTTGCGGACGAGCTTCAGCGCTTCAAGGTCATCGAGAAAGCCGGCGACCGGTTCGTCGTATTCGTCGATGAGGACGACGATCTTCTTCGTCGGCGACTTCGCCGAGGCCGCCTTCAGGAACTCGCCGAAATTTCCGGGGGCCGTGTCATCATCATCATACGGACGGCCAATCTCCTCATTCAAATCGCGAACGAGAGCGCGGAGCGCCTTCTGGAATTCTTCTACCGTCGCGCCGTTGGCGCGCATCATAGAGAAGTTGTAGACGGGGTGGCGGTTCTTGGCCGTCCACCCCTCCCACGGCCTGTCGTGGATCGCCAGCCCCTTGAAAAGGTTCTTCCGCCCCTCGAACATCGCCTGGAGCGTGGAGAGCATGAGCGACTTGCCGAAGCGGCGCGGGCGCGAGATGAAATACTGCGCGTTTGTCTTGCGCCGGGCCAGTTTGTAGAGCAGGCCCGTCTTGTCCACGTATTTGTTCTCCCGGTCCCCTATCAGGGTCGGGAAATCGTGGACACCGGTGGTGAGTTCCTGGATTTTGCGTTTTGCCATGGCGCGCCCCTTGTCGTTTGCACCTTCAATTCTAGCAAAACGCGGGGCGAAAGCCAAGTTTATAAGCGCAGCCAATCGGAATTCGGCGACTACGGGACTTCGAGACGAACTTCCATCGGGGCGAGGTGGAGGTCTCGCGCGATGGCGCGGCCGTCCGGGGCGAGCAGCGTCGTATTCTGCGGGCTGGCGTGGAGATTGAGGGCAAAGGTGGCAATGCTTCCGTTTTCGAGGATGTGCGTTTCGACGGGGACGTTGCGGTTCGCCGAGCGCACGAAGGGTTTCGCTCCGAGGCGCACGAGCATGCGCTCGAGCATTTCCGCCTGCGCGAAGAGGGAGTATCGGAACGCGGTGCCGAAGAAGCAGACTTCTCCCACGCCCGCCTTCTGCCACCATCCGAAGACGCCGCCAGTTCGCGCAATGGTCATTGGGGTGTCCGCGTCGAGCGGAAGGGTTTCGGCGAGAATCTTTTTCGGCGCGTCGCAGCCGAAGACACGCCGTCCGTCCACGACAAGCGGCGAGGAGCCGCCGGTTAGGGCGGTCCGCGCGGGTAGGCGCAGGTAGTCGCGCAGGATGGTGCAGGGATGCAAGTCGAGGTCGCGCGTCGGGGCGTCGGGCGCAAGGAGAAGGCGTCCGCCGCGTCCGAGGAACTCCACAATTGCGCGCTGCGCGTCCGCGGACATCATCGCCGGCGCCGCGACGATGAGCGGCTTTCCGGGATCGAGCGCATCGGAGGCGAGTTCGGTCCATGCGGCGGGATATGGCGTCGCCATCAGCGCGGCGGCAAACCCGCTTTGCATGAAATTCCGCGCCTCGTCTCCGGGAAACCCTCCTTCGGGCGGTGCCCAGTCGCCCATGCGGAGGGCTTGCCACTCGAACCCGAGCTGGACGGACACGGCTCGACGCGCCCCGACGAGTTCGCGGTGCGCCGCAAGGAATTCGCCGAAGTCTTTCAGGGCCGCGTAGGTTTCGTTCTCGGAGCCGTCGGCGTGGATCGGCGCGTTGTAGTCGTAGATGTCGCAGGTTTCGCCGGTGTCGCCGAAGTTCGGTCCGCCTGTGAAAACGTAGATGTTGACGCCTTTTGCGCCGGCGGCGAGGTGCGACATGTGGCATGCCAGCAGATCGTTCCGGAGAATCGGCGGAACGTCCGATGGCGAGCCTCCGGGGATTTCCATGCCGACCGGCGGGAAGCCGTGCGCGGCGATGGTGTCGATGGCGAAGCGCGTCTCCAGATGATAGCCCACGGTCGGATTTTCCTGCTTCCACGCGGGGCCGAGGGAATAGTAGTGGTCGTAGCCGAGAAGGAAGTCCTCGCCGAGCGCCTTGCGGAATCCGGCGAAGAGGGGCGTCATGTCCGTGCAGCCGCAGTTGTGGCAGACCGGCTCTGCGATGCCGTCCTCGCGAAGCCATCCCTTGAGCGTCGCGAGATAGTCGCGCAACTGCTCCAGATAGCAGCGGAAGAAGTCGCGGCGGCGACGCTCGTCGCCCACGGGGGCGTTGGGCGCGGCCTCGACGAGCGGGGGGATTTCGGCAAACGAGCGCCACGCGCCGCCGAAGGCCGCGTTCACGGCGGCGACGTCGCCGTATTTCCGCGCGAGAAACTGCGGCCAGCGCCCGTCCTCGCGGCCCATGCCGAAGGTTTCCGAATTGGCGTCGGGAGGTCCGAACCAGAGGTGGATGCCGGAGAGTTCGTTGTCGAGCTGGACGAGCGAAACCGGGCCGCCGTGCGAGGCCATGAAGGGGCGTACGGCTTCCGCGAAGGCCGCGAACCAGCGCCGCGCCTTTTCGAGAAAAAGCGGGTGCATGTAGGAGACCGGGGAGTCGGGGCCGCGGTCCGAGCCGTCGGGCCGCCGACAGCGAAGCTGCGGGTAGTCGCGCAGGAGCCAGCCAGGGAGTCCGGCGTGCACGAGTTCCGAATACTGGTAGGGGCCGGGCCGCAGCATGACCTGCAAGCCTTCTTCGGCAGCGATTTCGAGAAAGCCGGCAAGATCGCGCTCCGGCCGGTCGCCGAAGCGAACGCTCCCCTCCTCGGGCTCGTGGACGCACCACGGCACGTAGGTCGCGAGGAAGTTGCCGCCTACATCCTTCCAGAGCCGCATCCTGCGGCGCCAGTCGGCGCGCGGGACGCGGAAGTAGTGCATTTCGCCGGAAAACAGAAACTCCCGGCGGCCGTCGAAAAGGACGCTTTGCGCGTCGAAAGAAAACTTCATCGGAGATAGTCCAGATACGCCTTGCGCTCCTCGTTCACGAGGCGCGAGTCCATGCGCAGGTCGCGCAGGAAGCCCCAGCCGCCGGGCTCGGAGACCTCCAGGACGGTGTTCGTCGCCTCGGTCCAGCGGAAGCCAATCTGCATGCCACTGACCTGCGCGCGGAACGGACCGTCGGAGCGGATGGCGGTGTGCCGTTTCCCCGGCGAGGGCGAATACCAGTAGGCGATGCAGGTGTCGAGGACGGCGTTGAACGAATTCGGGCCGAATATCCACCCGGTGCTGAAGTGGTCGCTGTAGCAGCGGTGGTAGCAGTTGTTCCCCGAATTGTCGCGGAAGCCGACGCCGTCGTCGTATTGGTCGCCGGGATTGGTCCAGAGCGGGTGGACGTTCGTGAGGAGGTTGCCGCCGCCGTTGATTTCGAGGCCGGTGCACACGTCGGCGATGCGCATGTTCGTTAAGGTGTTGTCGGCGGCGTCGATCACGACGCCGACGGAATCCGGCGCACGGTTGCCGACGATGTTCACGTCGGAGATGTCGGCGTCGGCGGAGTTGCCGTTTGCGCCGCGCTTGATGTGAAGCCCGACGCGGACGCGCTTCATCGACACGAGCCTGACGCGCGTCTCGCGGCCCGATTCGATCGAGACGCCGTCGGCGACGCCGGAGCCGTCGATGATGCCGCCCGTGAGCGAATAGACGCTGCCGGGCGTGCGGATGTTGTTGGCGGGGTGAATGCCGCCGAGGCGCACCATCGCGTTCGTGTGAGCCCAATCCGGCGCGGCCTTGAGGATGGCGTAGTTCGAGAGCTGGAGATCGACGGAAAGGCGCGGGTCGGCGGGGGTGCAGATCGGATTCTCCAGCAGGTAGGTGCCGTCGGGGAACCAAAGCGTCCGGTTCGGATTGGCGTCGATCAGCGCCTGGATCGCGGCCGAGGCGTCCGCCGAGCCGTCGAAGGGGGCGAAGGCCGCGACGTTGATGAAACCCGCCGTTTGCACGGCGGGCGCACACGGGGCGCCGGGGGCGGGCGCGGGCGATTCGCCCGCGATTGCGGTGACCGCGGCCGCAAAGGCAAGCGCGGCCGCGATGGAGGATGATCGGATTGCTGTTTTCATGGATTCACAAGTAGAGAACCGCCTTTCCAGGAAAGACGGTAGGTTCCGCGGAAGCCGCGGAAGGTCACGCGGCCGTCCTTGACGCGGGCGACGAGGCGGGTCTTCCACTCGCGGTTCACGAGATCGTCCATCGCGAAATAGGCGGCCTTGGGCCGCATGTCGCGCGTGAAGAGTCCGCTGATGGCGGGTTCGCCCTTGGCGCCGCAGCCGTCCACGACATTCCACCACGTGATTCCCTCCATGGCCTCGACGGCGAACCACGCGCGGTAGAGGTTGCGCAGCACGATTGCCTGGATCATTTCGCCGCGCGGCGTGGCCTCCGGCGCGGAAATGGTGACCTCCGAGAGGTGAATCGGCCTGCCGGCGCGGGAAAGCATCTCGAAAAGCCCGGCGATCTTTTCAGGGCGAAGGTGCTCCGGGCCGAGCCCCTTGGCGATGTTCTCGCACTCCGCCGGGTTGAAGAGGTGCATCTGCATCCCCACGGCGTCAATGCGGGCTCCGGCGGCCGCGAGGTCAAGCACCTGCCGGACATAGCCCTCGGCCATGTGGAAGTCGTTTATGTACAGCCGGGTGGCCGGCGGCAAATACTCCCCCGCCCACTTGAACGCCTTGAAGGCGTAGTCGGCGGGCATGGGGCCGTTGCGGCTGGCGTCGAAGGGGCGTCCGCGCACCGCCTTGCCGCCAAATTGCCATTCGTAGTCGCGGGCGCTTTCGTTCACCACGTCCCAGGAGTCCACGCGGCCGCCGAAGCGCGCGGCGATTTCGCGGATGCGCCGCTCGTTGTGCTCGGAAAGTGCGGCGATGTAGCTTGGCGCAAGCCGCGCGATTCCCTCCTCGCCGAGTTTCCCGTAGGCAGTCTTCCATGGCTTGGCCCATAGGTCGTCGCGGCCGTTGTCGCGCGAATCCTTTGCGCCGACGGGGACAGACGGGTCACGGCGCGGAATCTCGACGCCCGCCGCTCCCTCAAGCGCCGCCTTCTCGGATGGCGGGCAGAAGTCGTCCCAGAGCCACGATGGCGTATGCCAGCAGTTTTTCGACCACACGAGGGGGTGTCCGTGGACGCGGCACCCTTTGCTTTTCAAAAACGCGATGACCGGCTCCGGCGGCGGCCTCCGCCAGTGCGGCTGGCCTTTTGGATCGGGGCAGGCGTTCCAGAACGCCTCGGTGTCCTCGTCGCGCTCCTCGAATCGCGGGGCGTAGGGGCAAGGCTCCAGCGTCCGCCAATAGAATGCGACCGTCCCGGAGTTGAAGAGTCCGCATTCAGGGTCGTAGAGGGCCTTGTGGCGGTCGTTGCGTTCCTTGGAGCCGAGCTGGTTGTAGTTGAAGACATGCGCCCCGAAGCGGAAGTCGTGCGTGAGCTGCACGACCTCGACTTCGGTGCCGTCGGGCGCTTCGATCCCCACCGAGAAATCCGCCTTGCGGAATCGCTCGATGTCGGCGTCGATCCGGGCCTGGACGTCGTCGTTCCAGATCGCCCAGTAGGCGTCGGACATGACGGAGCGGTCGGGTGTGAAGTCGGCAAGGACGAGCAGTGGGCAGAAAACGACTGCGATGCCGTGGAATTTCATCAGCGGACGACGAGGACGAAGGCCGCAGGGATGCCTGCAGAGAGCGATTTGCCGTCATGCGAAAGGGAGAGACTTGCGGAGGCCGAGCCGGAAAACGCCCATGAACCGAGATTTTCCACCCCCTCGATGGCGGAGCCGGAGAAGAGGAGGTGTTTTTGCGAGTCTGCGAACGAGGCCCGGACCGTGACGCCGGAGCCGAGGACGACCGTGCCGCCGAAATCCGCGACGGGCGTCGCGCCGTTGCCGAAGTCGATGGTCGCGCCGTCGGCTACCGCAAGCGTGCCGGATCCGGAGAAAGAGCCGGTGAAGCCGTCGAAAGACGCGACTTCGAGACGGGCCCCTTCGGCGATCTCGACGGTGCCGCCGCCGGAGAGGGAGGCGACCGACTCGATGGATGCGACGCGCAGCGTGGCGCCGGCGGCCACCGTGACGGCGGGCGCGGCGGCAAGGACCGACTCCGGCGCAACAGGCGCGGCAGAGCCGTCCGTCCCCTTCGCCGCTTCGAGCGCCTCGGCGACAAGGCGCACCTGGCCGGGCGAGAGCGCGACGTCATAGACCTGCACTTCGTCCACGAGCCCGTTGAAGGTCTGGGCCCCGGCGGAGTTGGAGCCGATCGCGAAACCCTGCGGCGTGATGGCGTTCAAGCTGTCTGGATACTCCCTGACCAATTCGCCGTCGATGTAGACACGCGAAACGGAGTTGGCGGCACGGTTCTGCATGGGCGCCACAACGACCGTGGCGACGATCCAACGCGAGCGGTCCGTTCCCATGTCGGAGGCGTAGTAGAGACCTGCGAGAACCGGGATGTTGCCGCTCACGACGCTGCGGAACGCCGAGTAGGAGTAGCCGCCACTGCTGGCGCTGTTGCCCGTCGAGAACTTGAGGCACTTGCCCGAGTTCCAGCCGCCGGCGTCGCCGAGCATGACAATCGAGGGTGCGTAGGTCGTGGGCTGCGTATTGTCTGGCCGGTATCGGACGACGACCGTGTAGGGGTTCGCTCCAGACGGGAAGCTTTCAGGATACTCCGGGAGGGTGAAATACGCGCCGCCCGCTTCGAACTTCGCGGCCTTGCCGACGATGGCGTCGCCGGAGACGGTTTCAACGGTGCCGTTCTGCATCGAAAGCGGGAAGGCGCCTCCGGAGGCGTTGGCGCAGGGGTCGGCGCCATCGAAGGTGTAGCGCGCGACGGGCGCGGGCACGAGCGACGCGGCGGCCATGGCGGCCGGGGCCTTGCGCGCGAACTCCGCCGCGACCTGCTCCGCCGACAGGGCGAAATCGACGAGGCGGAATTCATCCATGTCGCCCGTGTAATACTGCGAGGCGCGGCTTGGGACCGGGCAATGCCCGATCTGGAGCGGGTTGGCGGCACCGACTTTCAAGCCACCGGAGACGGTCTGCGTGGCGGCCTCCGCGCCGTCGAAGAACAGTTTCTTCACACGGGTCGCACCATCGTAGGTGACGGCGACGTGGTGCCACTTGCCGTCGGAGAGGGCGAGGTTGCGCGCTTCGAGATCGGCGTTCCAGTTGGAGAACATGAGGGAGGATGGGCCGTTGAAGCGGAGCATCACGAGTTCAAGCGCGGCGGGGTTGCCCCAGGCGAAGACGGGAAACGTGCCGGCGCAGGCCTCGGCCGTCGGGCGGATCCAGACCGATGCCGTGTAGGAGTCGTTGCCTTTCGGGAAGGACGAGGGGCGGATGGCGTTCTCGGAGGAGAGGCTGGCCGCGCCGCCAAGGTGAAGCGCCGCGCCGGAAACACCGTCTGCGACGGACGCGACCGTTCCGGAACCGGTCTTCGCGAGGGAGAGCCCGGCGGGGGAGGATTCGCGGCCCGGCTCGGAGGCGGCGTCGAAGGAGTAGTGCGCGACGAGTCCGGGCGACGCGGTCGGCCGGCGCAGCTCGACCACGCCTTCCTTCACGTCGACGGCGGAAAGCGCCGGGGCGGAACCGGAGAGGGCGAGCGTGTAGTCCGCGCCCTCCTTGGCGAGCGTGGCGCCGGCACCTTTGATGTTGCCCTTGAACTCCGTCGCGGCGGCGCCGGCTTCCACGCCGACAGCGAGTGTCGCGCCCTCTTCAAGCATCGTCACGCCGCCCGCAAGCGCGCCGCCCGCAAGCGTCTTCGCCGACACGCCGTCCTTCGCGATCGCCACCTCGCCAGCCGAACGCGCCTCAACGGAGCCTACGCCGACCGTCGCCTTCAGCCCGTTGCGGTAGAGCGAGTCGATGTCCTCCGCCCTCATCTCATAGGTGCCAATCAGGAAGTCGTCGAGAAGACCGGTATAGGGATTGGCCCCGGTCCCCTCCCAGCTGTCGACACCGAAAACCCGCCCGATGTAGAAGTTCTTGTTTGGCGGGAAATATAGATCCTGGGTGAACGAATCGACAAGCGCGTTGTCAACATAGATACTGAAAGTCTTGTTGCCGTTATACGTGACGGCGAAGTGGTGCCACTTGCCGTCGCGCACATTGCCTGTCTTGAGAATGCGGTTGTTGTTCCAGACGGTGAACATGAGCGGCTGCGTGGTGGAGTTGTTCAGCCGCAGGCCGGCGGCCCGGCCGGCGGAATTCTGCCCCCAGAAGAAAATCTTGCCGGCAGGGTCGCAATCCGAGGCGGGCTTGAACCAAAAGGCGACGGTGTATGCGTTGTTCGTCGTCTGCTGCTGAAGTTCGGCGAAACCGGCGTTGGCGTTGGCGTCCGGGCCCATGAAATACTTGCCGCCGGAGATGGAAAGGACCTTGCCTCGGACGGGGTCCGTCACGACGTCGGGTACGCCGTTTGGCGCGAGAAGTCGCGCGCCTGCGCCGACGTCATCGCGCATCGGGTTGTCCTCGTCGTCGAAGAGCCAGCGAATTGCCGTGCCGGCCGCGTCCACGCGCACGTCGGCGCGATCCACGGCCAGAGTGCCGCCAATTGGCAGCCCGCGCAGAAGCGCGCGGCGCCCGTTGCCGTATGCGAGCGTCCCGCCATTGGCAAAAACCGGGCCGGGGAGTTTGTTGGTGCTGGTGCTGCCCGTTTCGCCGCCCACGTTCAGGGTCGTTCCGTTGAGATATGCGCGCCCGTTCGCCTTGCTGTCGCCCAGCGCGCCGACGTAAAGCCCGTGGATGCCGCCGTTCCTGTAGTTCGAGAAGGTGGACGTGGCGACTTCGTTTTCGGAAAAGGACATCTGGATGGCGATGTTCGCCCCGGCGTCGTCCTCGGCGATCTCCACATGCCCGTTGATGATGTTGACGAAGCGGCGCTGCGCATTTGGCTTCTTGAGCGCGAAGACGAGCGTTCCCGTGCCGAATTTGGTGAGTCTGCTGTTCTTGTTGTCGCCCGAAAGATCGACGTTCAGCGTGAGGCGCGAATTGTTCTGCACGTAGATGCTGCATTCGTCGTTGAATTTCATCGACCCTCCGTCCGCCGTAACGAAGGCGACCGACTCCCCGTCGGTTGTCGCCGGATTGAGCGCCAGCGCGGAGCCGATGACGACGGCCATGTCCTGCGTCACGACGAGGTCGCCGCCCCAGCCGACGTTCGTGCCGTTGCGGGTGCCGAAGTTGTAGGTGTAGGCAGTGCCTGGCGTCGGGGCCGCGACGGCGGCGCCTCCCGCGCTCTCCCAGTTGCCGGCGGTGGACCACAGATGGTCGCCTGCGGCGCCGGTCCAGTGGTAGTCCGCCGCCTGCGCTCCGATTGCGGCCGCCACCATGGCGGCCAGGGCGGCGAGACGGGATATGGAATGCATACGTGCAGCGTTCATAGCATGTTCCTTCTTTCGGGTGTTTTCGCCGCGGACGGCAGGCCGATTGAGGTCCATTCCACGGCAGACGGAATCCATTATAGTTAATCGCTAGCGGGAAATCAACAGTATTGCGCAAACTTTTTTTGAGGCTACTTCTTCGCGTTGCGTTTGCGCCACTCGCGCATGGATGTCTTGAAGCGCGAGCGGAAGAGATAGTCGAGGGCGCGGTTGCTCTCGAAACCGCAATATGCGTAGATGGCGCCGATTGCGGTGTCCGTTTCAGACAGCAGTGTCAAGGCCTTTTCCAGGCGCACGTGCAGGATCGCGTCGAGAATTGAATGGCCGGTCGCCTCGCGGAAGCGCATCTCAAAAAGACGGCGCGAGAATGGGAAACGCTTCATAAGCGATTCCGCCGTCAGGCCGGAGCACGCCTCGCGCCGGATCATCGCGACGGCTTCGGCGATGCGCGGCTCGTGGCGGCCGCGCCCGCTCGTCGATTTCCTCCGCACGCCCATCAGCGGGCCGACGGATGCGACGGGGGAATGGGACTTTGGGGACAACTGCGACGCATGGGACGCGCTGTCCGTCTCAGGTGTCCTACCGGTCACATTTGTCCCATGGCGCTTCACCATCTCCTCGCCCAGCATTTTGGCCGCGACGTAGCCCATGCGCTCGAAGTCGAGGCGGATGCTCGTGAACGGCGCTTCCGGGGCGTTGCTGCGCGCCTCGATGTTGTCCACGCCGACGAGCGAAATCTCGCGCGGGACGTGTAGGCGCAGGGCGCGGCAGGCGGCCGTGACTTCCGAGCCGGTCGTGTCGTTCGCGGCGAAAACGCCGCAGGGACGCGGCAAGGCCGACAACCAGGCGGACAGGCGCGCGTCGCGCGCTGGCTCCGTCTCGTCCCGGCGCGCGTGAAAGACGCGGCACGGCAGTCTCTTTTCCGACGCTGCGGCGAGGAAGGCCCTTGCCCGGATGCGCGACCACGGCGGAAGCCCCTTCGCCTCGACGGCGGCGACGGCGACCGGACGCCCCGCCGTGAGTTCGCGGAAAGCGGCGAGCGCCACTGCGGCGTCATCGACCGAAACGGTCCGGCCCGCCGCCGCACCTCGGATGCCGGCGGGAACGTCGAGATAGACCACTGGAAGGGCGCCGAACAGGCGCTGCGGCGGAACTTTGTAGCCGCCGGAGCAATCGACGATGCACCCGGCCGGATGCAGACGCGAAACCGCCGACCGCACGAACGCGGCGGAAATCCCGCCTTCCGGCACGAGCGGCACGAGATTCCAGCCGAGGGCATCGGCGTGGCGGCGGGCTCCGGCCAGTTTTTCCTCCCCGACTTCGGTCCGCCCGGCGGTGAAAAGGAACAGGACTTTCGATTTCATGGAAATAACTTCGCCAGGCGGGAGGGGGGCCGGCTACGCCTTCCGGCGGCCGGTGCGTTCGAGGAAGAGCGAACAGGCCAGGAGCCAGTCGGTCTGGACGAGGTCGTAGCCGAGGTCGGCGAGCCAGCCCCAGGAACCTTCGGGGTCGCCGCCGGCAGTGGCCCTGTCGTCGCTGCGGCCGGCGACGAGCTGCGTCTTGTAGTCGTAGACGATGGCGTTGGCCCATGCGACCTGCCCGGCGCGGTGCTGTTTTTCGACCCATTCGCGCGTGGCGAAGGGGCTCGCGGCGTCGGAGAAGAGCGCCTCGACGCCGACGTGCCTGAGCTTGCGGCGGCGGATGGCGCGCAGTTCCCTTTCGTCCCGCACGATCGCGAGGAACGGCATGTCGGCGGCGTATTCCTCCATGATCGGGAGGACGCGGTCGTTCAGGCCGGTCTTGACGACGCACTGGTCGGCCATGCCGTGGTCGCGGATCGCGGCGGCGATTTCGGCCGGGTAGTCCCAGAACTTGTCGATGTTGAGGTAGCAGCGGCCCTTGTAGCGCTCCAGCACCTCGTCGAAGGTGCAGAGCCCGAACTGCGTCGGCGCCTCGTCGATGTTCATGTAGCGCAGCTTCTTCACGAAGCTCCACGGCTGCTCGGTGATGCGGCCGTTCCAGCCGAGCATCTGGCGCTCCATGCATGGGTGCAGGATGACGAGCTTGCCGTCGGCCGTGCGGTTGAGGTCGATTTCGAGCATGTCGGCCCCCTGCGCGAGGGCCGTGTCGTAGGCGGCGATGGTGTTGGGCGGGACGTTGCCGCCCCAGACGCCGCGGTGGGCGACGAGGAGGACGCCGCGCCTGGCGGCGTCCTTGCGAAGGTCGAAGGTGGCATTGTCTTTCATTTGGGCGAATCCTTTGGAAGTATTCTACCATTTCGCCAATGCGGCGGCAATGGCGGCGCGGGATGCCGCCAAGGCGGGAGCGGTCGATTACGGCGCCTGCCGGGCGCGCTTTCCCCCCGGCTATTGCGGCACGGTGTCCAGGAAGGCGCGCCACCCCGCCATCGCCCCGGTCCCGGCTCCGCAGACCATCCACGCGGCGCCCCTGGGTTCCCACGAGTCGCCGGGGGCGAGGTGGAGCGGGCCGTCCGGCGGCGTGAACCCGGCGTCGGGATGCGGTTTGCCGTCCGGCGATATCCAGTAGACGAAGTGGCGCACGGTCGGGGCGGATGTCGCGGCGCCGCACCAGGCGCCGTCCGCGACCCTGAACCATGCCGCGCCGCTAGGCTCCTTCCAGACGTTCGGGGCGGTGCGCGGCGCGTCCGGCCGCGCCGCGTCCGTCGCCCACGGGGCGTATTGCCGCAGCAGCGCGAAGGCGTCCGGGAAAGTCTCCGAGCCGATGTTTTCAAGTCGCACCAGGTCGCAGACGAACCACGGCCTGTCCGGGACGGCGCGGATGTCGCAAACGATGCGGAAGGCCATGCCGTCGTCGCGGCCCTCGCCGGTGACCCTGAGCGAGTTGCGGCCGGCATCCCATTGGACGTCCGTCACGCGCCCGATGTCCTGCCACGTCCGGTGGAAGGCCATCGCGGTGAAGCGGCCGCAGTCGAGGCCGTCCGCCACCACGCTGTCGAAGAAGTCGGCGCCGCCGACGCGCCCGGAAAGGACAAGGCCGGAAGCGGTGCGGAGGGTGTAGCCGGCGCCGTCGCGGGTGAATTCGGCGGGAGCGCCGCAAGCGGGAGGGCCTGCCACTGGGACAGCCGCGGCGTGGAGCGGCTCTCCAATGCCATGCGCCCCGCCGGAACCGGCGATGTCGCATGGCATCGCGCCTTCCGCATGGATAGCCGCCGACTGCGGGTGGAGGCGCGCGAACATAGCGGTCAGCGCCCCGTATGGCTCGCCGCGTTCGTTGACTAGCCCGTAGTTGCTGTTTTCGGGGAACTTGGCGGAGATGCCGAGCGCCGGCTCGTCAACCCACATGAAGTAGTCGTATCCGATCATGAAGGGGAGGGAGAGCATCGTGCGCGCGAAGAGTTCGGTGGCCTCCACGCGCTCCGCCTGGGTGCGGAAGCGCTGCCCGGCGCCGCCGGAGCACGGCAGCCCTGCGTCGAGCGCCGGGAAGCTCCACTCCGTTATCATGAGCGGTCTGCCGGTCCAGGCGTGGCGCTCCGCGAAGTAGTCGGCGACCGTGCGGCCGGAAGTGCGGCCTGTATAGACGACGCCCCTGTCCAGGTCCGCCCACGGGTAGATGTTGAAGGTCACTGCGTCGCAGAAGCGTCCGGCCTCCTCCCAAACGGCCTGGTTGCCGCCGCCCCCGGCGAAGCGGCACCCGAGAAGCAGGTGGTTCGGGTCGTGGCGGCGGATGGCCTTCGCGACGGTCTCGAAGTAGCGCCGCGCGACGAGGCGGAGGAATTCGGTTTTGTCCGCCTCCTCAGCCGTGGCGGCGGTTTTGCCGGCGGAGACGAGGAAGTCGTCCAGCGCGCGGCGGGCCGGGTGCGTTTCCGGCAGGCGCGCGACGGCGTCGAATACCCCCGTGGCCGTGGAGCCGCGGCAGCGCCAGTCGAGTTCGTTGTCGAAGAAGTATCCGAAGAGCGAGGCGTCGTCCTTCTGCGGGGCGCAGAGCTGTTCGGCGCGGGCGTCGCAGAACGCCGGCCATTCGGGGTGGAACACGTTCGGGAGCGCCGTGCCGGGTATCCCCTGGAAGTGGCCGATCTCGAACTCCGCGCCCTTGCGGCAGAACTTCTCGCCCATCGCGAGGAATTCGCAGTGGGCGAGTCCGCGGCCGCGCAGTTCCTTCGAGCATCCTGCGCCGAGGGCGTTGAACCCCCATGCCTTCAGGCGCGCAATCGTCTCCTCCTCCCACGCCGCGCGGTCGCCGTTGAAGCGCTTCTGCATTTCGTCCCGGTATGGGTTCGTCCCCAGGGCCTCGCACCAGTGGCCGTTCCAATTCGCATGGTCAACGCCCCTGAGGAATGTCGTGGAGCCGTCTGGCACCACGACCCACCAGCGGCCGTCGCCGTGGCGGGATATGCCGTAGAAGCCAGCCGAGTGATGACCGGCCTCCGTGCCGGGCGCCGCGCTCGCGACGGTGGCGGGGACAAGTGCGGAAATGGCCGCTAAAAGCAAATGCAATGGTATCTTCATGTCGATGTACACTTGAATTTACCGAAATTCCCGAAGACAGTCAAGCCTAGGCTTCCAGTCTATCTGAGAACCATCACGAAGGGCTTGGGGAACTTCAGGTAAATGGAGGAGTCGTTGTATTCCACCAGCCATCCGGACGGCAGGGCGCTGGAGTCGAATTTGCCGTAATAGCCGTTGGGCGCGCGGAGAATGCGGTAGCCGTCCCTCTTGTCCTTGCTGAGGCCGCCAGGGTTCGGGAGCGTGAGTCTCAGGTTGGATATGTCCTGTCCGGCCTCGGCAAGGTAGATGCAGCTGCAGCTTGTCGCGTTGGCTGAGACCTCGTAGTCGCCGCGCAGGTCGCAGACCCTCTCGAAACCGATGGTGTCGTCGGCGCCAGGCGCGATTGCGCCGGTCACATGCAGTGCCGAGCAGTTGTTGATGTCGCCGACGCCTTCCAGGCGTCCGATCCAGTTCGTTGCCGGACGGCTGGGGCTGCCCTCGTATATGTAGGGGTCGAACACGGCCCTGGAATCGCCGCCGCCAAGCCGGAGGGTCGAGCCGTCCGGAACTGCGTTGTCAGCTCGGGCGTTGAGATAGCCGCTTTCGACGACCGTCGGGCCGTTGTAGGTGCTTGCGGCGCAGAGGATGAGGTTGCCGCTTCCGAACTTGCGGATGCCGCCGTCATGGTCCGTGGCGCTTTCAAGCGGTCGGCCCCACCAGATGTTGATGCCGTTGGAGGCGTCGAAGACCGCGCCGCCTTCCCCCACCTCGAACGTCACGTTGGCCCAGCGCGCCGCGTTGTCGGTGAAGAGTTCGCGACCGTCCGTCGGAATCGTGCGCGTGGATTGGAATGTGCCGCCATCGAACGTGACGACGCCTTTTGAGGCGTTGTCCATTCGGAGCTTCGAGGCGCGGACTACGCCGGATTTGCCGATCAGGATTTCGGAGCCGTGTTCCGATCCGGACTGGCTGATCCGAAGTGTGCCGACGACGAATTCGCCATCCGCCACCACAAGGCGGCCGGGCATGGTCAGCCCGTTGAGCCACTCGACGCCCGGCATGTGGATGGCGCCGCCGTTCGTCACGGTCACCTGGCCCCAGCGGCTGACTTCCGCGTAGCGGGACGATTGCGGGGCAAGAATCGAGCTCCCGTCAACGACGAAGTTGCCGCGCGTCGCGGAAAAGGCGGAGTTGTTGCCGTTCACGTAGAGGAGCGCCCCGTTCTCCGTGGCCGTTGCGGGACTTCCCAGCCGAATTGCGCCGCCTTTGGCGAGAGCGTTGCCCTCGACGGTGAGCCGGCCGATGCCGTTTGTCGCGTCGGCGGGCGGGGCCAGCACCACGGCGCCGGCCCAGTAGCCCGGAATGCGGACGAGTGAGTTGGTGTTGAAGTCTAGGCCTTCCGAGGGGTCGGCGAGGAGGTTGCCGATTGTGAGTGTCCTGCCCGTCGCGGCACCAAGATTCAGCGTCTTCCCCTGCATGAGGCGGACAATGCGGTTCACGCCCATGTTAATGTTGCCGTTGGCGAAGAGCGCCGGACCTGGGCCTGCGGCCACGACGTTCGTGATCGGCGCCGCCGGATCGGGTCCGAAGCAGCGGCGGTCGTTCGGGGCGATGACGATGTTGTCCTCCAGATAGGTCGTCTTGACGGTGGGCGCGCCGGCCCATCCCATGTAGACGGTGGCCGACGACGGGCCTCCGATCCGGACGCCGTCGCCGCCGAACCCAGCCGCGAGCGTCATGCTGCCCTTGTTGGCCGTGAACTTGCCGTCCACCTTCAGCAGTTTCCCGTCCAGCGTGTAGCCGCTCCCGTTGACCGTGACGTCGTTCGCGGTGCGCATGGCGGAGAGGGTGATTTTCTTTTGCGACGACGCGTCAGGGAAGACGGCGTCGTTTCCGTCCTTCCACGCGACGCCGGAGGTCGCGCCGTCGCTCCAGTTCAGGGCCGAGGCGTCCCAAATGGCGCTGGCCGGGGAGTCAAGCCAAGTGTAGGTGTCGGCCTGGAGGGCCGCGGCGGCGAAGAGCGCAGGCAGCGGCGCAAGGAATGTGCGTGTGTCCATTGTGTTTTCTCCTTTGAAAGAGTCCGTTGCGGTCGATTGCAATCGAGGGCAGTCGAAATCGTAAACGTTGCCGGCCGCCGCGGCGCCGACGGGGCGCGGCGCTCCCGTGTCCTGCGCCTCGCCGGAACCGACGAGGCTCCACGCCGCCGCGCCGAGGGCCGTGAGGCCGCAGAGCGCCAGCGCGAGCAGCAGCGCCTTGCCGCCCGGCCTCTTAGCCGTCGCGCCTAGCTTGGCGGCCAGCATCTGGCGCGCATAATGCAGCCGCCATGTGACCGTGCCTGTCGGAAGTGAAAGAAATCGCGCGATGTCCCTTACCGGCATGTCCATGAAGTAATGCAGCAAAAGGGTCTTGCGGATGTCTTCCGGCAACGTTTCGATCGCGTCGCGCAAAAGCGAGGCGTCGAGCTCCCTGAAAACACCGCCTTCGGCCGATTCGTCAGCCACGTCCGGCAGTTCGCCCGTAGGGATTTCGTTGCTGGAGGATCTGCGCCGAATGTCCTTGGCGTGCAGGTTCATGAGAATCTGGCACATCCACGTGAAAAACGCGGATTGCTCCAGAAAGCCGTCTATTCCGCTGATAACCTCGGCAAATGTGCGGTTTACGAGTTCCTCGGCATCGCCCGCGTCATGGCAAAAACGGATGGCAAGCGACATCAGTCCAGCCCGATATTCGCTGACCAGCCTTTGCGCCCCGCGCTCCTTGTCCAGCCTTATTTCTTCGACGATGTCCATTGAGTCCTTTAGCCGATTGTTCGGAACCCTTCATATAGTTAGTTCCCTATCGCCGGCATTTTGTTGGATGCATCGTACTATTTTCCCGGGAAAAGGTCAAAGGACGTAAGGTTGAAGGTCGTAAGGTCGAAGGATGGGAAGCGACCAGATTTCTTGTGGCCCATAGGGCTGTCCCATTGGGGCCGATGGCGCATCACGGTTTCCGCGGCGCGGCCGCGAGATGCCCGGCGAAGCCGTCGC
Organism: Kiritimatiellia bacterium; assembly: GCA_017509565.1. Taxonomy (GTDB): domain Bacteria; phylum Verrucomicrobiota; class Kiritimatiellia; order RFP12; family JAAYLN01; genus RGIG5952. Next base: position 16,700 of record JAFWPM010000298.1, read on the forward strand.
GGAGGGCGACTCCACGTCCTTGTAGGAAAAGGGCAGGCGCACCAGGTTCGCGCCCCATTGCGCCATGCGCTCCGCCTCGCGTTCCGTGTAGGCAGTCCCGGCATCGTGCCACCAGCCCCAGTTCACGCCCCGGAGGCGGACTTCCTCCCCGCCCGCGACGATGCGCGGCCCCTCGACGCGGATTGGCGGCAGCGGCGTGGCGGGGCCCGTCGCGCGACCGCCGGAGGCCGCGTAGCCGGTGCCGCATACGACGGTAAGGGCGAAAAGCGCGAAGAGCGGGAACGAGGCTCCGGCAGTAAGTCGCAAAACGTCTCTGGAGGTGAGTTCCTTAATTTTGTGTTTTGACATTTCGCACCCCATGTCGTTTGCGGCTTCAATTCTAGCAAAACGCGAGGCTAACGCCAAGTTGAAAAGTTGAAAAGTGTTGCCAATTGCCAATGCCAGTTGTCAATTGATTTTAGCCACAAAGGACACAGAGTTCACAAAGGCTTTGTGTTAATTTGTGTTCTCTGTGGCTTCAAAATTGATATTGGCCCGTCCCGCCCGTCCCCTCGCCTGTCCCGCAAGTCGCGCCCGTCCCGACGGTCGCGTCTGCCCCTTTCAGCTACCGACTCGTCAACGGGCGGCGGATTGCGGAAAAAGGACTCGTTTGCGCTTGTCAGGCGTCGCGCACGATCTTGGTGGCGCTCACGGCGCGCTTTTTCGTCGAGAAGGCGATGCCGATCAGGGTGACGGGCTTGCCGGAGAGGCGGAACTTGTCCACGTAGCCCTGCTCGCGGATCTGCGCGATGGCCTTCATCGGCGTCGAGTCGCGCTTCACCTCGACGACGTAGGCGTCCGTCGCCGTCTCGATGGCCAGGTCGATGCGGCCCTTGGCCGTGCGCACCTCGCCGCCGACGTTCATGCCGATGAGTCGCATCACCACGTACATGATCGCCTGCCACGACTGCTCGTTCTGCCTGTCCGTGAGGTCGTAGGG